>JALGTI010000102.1 GCA_029821455.1 Candidatus Zipacnadia bacterium
CACCTGTTGGATCACGGTGCAGATTTGCGCAGTATCCAGGAGTTGCTTGGCCACAAGAACCTGGGCACCACTGAGATTTACACGCATGTGAGCACCCAGCGTCTGAAGGACGCTTATAAAAGTGCACACCCGTTGGCGGCCGCTCCGAAGGATCCCAAACCGACCGAAGACGCGGCAGATTGAGGCAGGCCACTTCCTACTCTACTCTGCCCTTGATCCCCCAGTGATCCATCCCGACTATCTCTTTGTCCGTGTTCTGTATCCAGAACTTGAGCAGGAACTGGTTGGCACCAGTAATATGCTCAGTAAGGTCGTATTCAGCCATGCCACCGTGCATGTGGACATCCTCATAGGCGGCAGTCCACGACTGCCCTTGGTCCAGGGAGACCTCAACCCTGTTGTGGCCGCCCTCTGGCAGAAACAGGTACATGTTTACCAGGCGCGCATCCTTGAAGCTGAGACCCTCGCCCGCGCGTATGTCATAGATAACTTCACCCGTTTGGTTCGGCTCCAGATACAGGCCATAGGTGCCGATGACGAACCCCGAACGGCTCTTGGCCTGATAGCTTTTGCCGCCATCATTTAGGCCGTCTTTGTAGGAGAACTCACCAGGCTCGGCAAAGTAGGTGCCGGGATCATTGAGGTCTTCCAACTCCGACTGAACAATGAAGCGGTGTACCCCCCCGACAGTCAGAGTACCATCGAGACTGTTGATGAAGTCAAGGTAGGCCTGGCCTGCCTCGGCAACGTGCTGGCGATCCGCGGCGCTGCCACTACGGCGGAACTTGCCCAAAGCTGACCAGAAGTTCAGCCACCGGTTAGTGAGCCTTAGGGAGTTCTTATCCCGCTCGATGCGAGACACGATGGTTGGATTGTCGGCTACCTTCTGCTTGGCTTCGGCGATCATATTCAGCGCCGTTTCAATCATCGCCATCGGATACAGGCGCGGTACATCCATCATCTCCCCAGTGCCGCCGACCGATAGCATATGCTCCTCGAACATCTCATAGATCGAGCGCATCTCGTCAGCCGCCGCTCCGAAATACGCCAGATAGAACTCATCAAGCAGGTCAGCTACTTTCAGGTTCTCGTCCCACGCTATCCTGAACGAGAGCCACATGTGAATGTCAGTGCCCAGGTCCCGGCCCAGATACTCGTCCATAATTCCAGTATAGCCCAGGCTCCGGTAGTAATCCTGGTCACCCTGGAGCTTAGTGAACAACGGCCAGGGGCCGGGGTACCAGCCGATATAGTCATAGCTCCAAGCGCGAGGCAGCATCGTCATCCAGCGTTCGACCCGCCGGCGGTATCTGTTACACGAGTTGCTGTCATCGGTCTTGGGTCTGATCTGCTCCATGCAGGAGGAACAGATGATGGGCGCCAGGTTGCGATGGCCTTCGATGAACTCCTCAGGCGGCTCGATGGTGCCGTCATAAGGCAGGATCGTGATGCGCTTATCAGGATGTACCTCGGCCAGCTTCTCAGCTACGCGGTTGGACAGGATCAGCATTCGTGCGCCATTGTTGGAAGCCATCGCTTGACACTTTTCACACTCACACCAGCCTGCACCATCGTTCTGAGTGAACGAATAGTGGTCAAGTCCGGGGTTGTTGGTGAAGAGGTTGATGAAGAACCGGGCGGCTATCTCGACAGCCCTGGGATTGGACATGCAGATCTGGCCCCCGCCCGGATTGCGCTTGCCGTTATAGAACGGCGCTAGGTCGGGCTCCTGCTCCTGGAGGCTCTTGGGGAAGATATCGTGCCAGATATGCCCACCGTAGCCGCGCATTCCGCCAGCGCGATTGCGGGTGCGCCACTTGCTCATCTGCGTCCGTTCTTGATCGTTGAGTCTGTTGCCGACATTGCCGTTGTACCACGGCGAACGCAGCTCAAGGCTGGGCTTCTGCAGCTCATAGCCGCCCGGGATTTCGATATTGACTGTGTCGCGCTTGGGAATGTACTCCCCAATCTCTCCTGGCGTGAACCAGTGGCAGCCCAGGTGATCCTCCAGCAGGCCATAAACTGCGTTGGCGACGCCTTCCGGCCGTGGGCTTGCTAGCATCATCCGCCGGTCATTAGCCCTTATGATAAAGCCATCGGGATAGTACCTTTCGAGCTGACACAACGGCTCAGGCAAACCGGTATCCTCGGGAATCAGGCGCAAGTAGATTGGCACGCCCTTGGCCTCTCCCACGCTGCTAACAATTGGCACTTCAGCCCCGCTCATCTTCCGCAGATGATACTGCAGGTCGTCAGCGGCGGCTTGTATCGTCGCATCCTGCTCAGTAGGCACAATGATGGTACAGTTAGCCTGGCCGTCTTCAATCAAGGTCACAGCCGACGCTGGCGCTGCAACCAGCGCCACGACCGCCGATAACACCACGACAACTAGCAGTCTCAGAATGAGTGTGGAGCCTTTCATCTGGCCGTAACACCCTTTCGTGATGCCTTCAGTTCGCTCGCACAATCCTGCGTTCGTGCATTATACCACAGACTCGTATCCGCCGCGACCACGCAGCAGCGAAGTTGACCGGCGTCGGCCGGTTCTGCGTTCCCCGATGCTGTTTTGACACCTCGCGCAGGCCGCGCTATAATCGCCCTATCCTCAGTTGCACCCATTTCAGGAGGTCTGACAGTGAAGAAGGTTCAGCGTGCGCTAATCAGTGTGTCCGACAAGACTGGTATCGTCGAGTTCGCCCGGGCTTTGGTTGAGATGGGCGTTGAGATACTCTCCACCGGAGGCACCCGCCGCAAGCTCGAGGAAGCCGGCGTGCCGGTCCGCGCTGTGGAGAGCTACACCGGCTTCCCGGAGATTATGGACCATCGTGTCGTCACTCTACATCCCAGGGTCCACGGTGGCCTGCTCGCGGTGCGAGATAACGACGAGCACATGGCCGAGGCCCAGGAACTGGGCATCGAGATGATTGACATGGTGGTGGTCAACCTCTATCCGTTCCAGCAGACGGTCGCAGACCCGGAGGTGACCATCGAGGAGGCCATCGAGAACATTGACATCGGCGGGCCGACAATGGTGCGTAGCGCGGCCAAGAATCACAAGTATGTGGCGATAGTGTGCAAGGTTGACTTCTACGATGACATCATCGCTGAGATGCAGGCCAACGACGGCTGCCTGAGCCTGGCGACCAGGCAGAAGCTGGCATTGGAGGCCTTTGCCCACACCGGCCAGTACGATGCAGCCATCGTAGATTACCTTTCACGGCAGTATGGTAACCCCGACAGCGACTTCCCTGTCTACTTCGCGCCGTGGTACGAAAAGCTGGGCACGGACCTGCGCTATGGTGAGAATCCGCATCAGCGGGCTGCTCTATACGCTCGAATTGGCGGTGTCGAGCCGGGTTTGGCCCGGGCTGAAAAGCTGCACGGCGAGCGCGAACTGAGCTTCAACAACTACCTGGACGTTGCGGCAGCCCTCGAGGCGGCCCGCGACTTCGACGACCCTACTGCCATTGTCATCAAGCACCTCAACCCCTGCGGTGCAGCTTCGGCCCCCACGCTCCGCCAGGCCCTGGAGGATGCCTGGAGCGGCGACCCCATCTCGTCCTTTGGCGGCATCTTTGGCTTCAACCGCATTGTGGATGCTGAGACTGCTGAGATCATCGGCAACAAGGAGTTTCTGCGCGAGGTTATCGAACCCCGCTACCGCGCCGAGAGTGGCGATGAGGAGAGCACCATCATCTCGGCATTCCCCGAGTGCGTCGTTGCGCCCGGCTATGAACCCGCTGCACTGGAGTTGCTCAAGCAGCACAAGAACCTGCGGGTGCTGCGGCTCCACGAATTCTGGCACCCAGACCGCGAGGTTGACCTCGATATGAAGAGGATTGCCGGTGGCCTTGTGGTGCAGACACCGGATGTGGAGAGTGTCCTGCCCGATGAGCTGAAGGTGGTCACCGAGAAGCAGCCCACGCCAGAGCAGATTGAGTCATTGCTATTCGCCGACAGGATCGCCAAGCACGTCAAGTCTAACGCGATAGTGCTGGTGCAGGGGACGCGGCTGGTTGGCTGCGGCGCCGGCCAGATGAGCCGCATAGACTCGTGCCTGATTGCAGCGCGCAAAGCCGGCAAGCGTGCAGAGGGATCGGTGCTGGCTTCGGACGCGATGTTCCCCGCCCCGGATGGCCTGGAGGCAGCTGCCGCGACCGGTGCGGTGGCTATCATCCAGCCCGGCGGCTCGCGGGCGGATGATGAGGTCATCGCCGCCGCTAACAAGGCCGGCGTGGTGATGGTCTTTTCGGGTATGCGCCACTTCCTGCACTGAAACTGAAAGTGGCCTACATAGCCCTCCGAAAGAGGCTGAAAGATGGACATTGCTGAACAACTCAAACTCAAGCGCGCGGAAATCCTGCGCCTGGCAGAGAAACACGGGGCGAAGAATATCCGCATTTTCGGCTCTGTGGCGCGAGGCGAGGCCGAGCGTGAAAGCGACTTGGACATACTCGTGGAGATGGGCGAGGACCATACGCCATTCTTCCCTGGCGGGCTGCTGGCAGACCTCGAGGAGCTGCTGGGCTGCAAGGTGGAGGCTGTGACTGAAAATGCGCTGCACTGGTACATCCGCGAGCGGGTATTGAAGGAGGCTATCCCTCTGTGAGAGATGACAGGTTGTACCTCCTGCATATTGATGAAAGCATAGCCCGCATCGAGGCTTACACCATAGACGGCAAGGCCGCCTTTTTGGCTGATACGAAGACGCAGGATGCTGTGCTGCGCAATTTGCAGATCCTCGCGGAGTCAACGCAGCAGTTGACCGAGATGTTGAAGGCGCAGCATGCGAATATAGAATGGCGCGCTATATCAGCTTTTCGAAATGTTCTCGTGCACGGTTATCTGGGTGTTGACCTTGAACAAGTCTGGGAGATCGTAGAAAGGGACCTGCCATACCTGAAGGCGAAGATTAAAGAGATGCTCGAGGCGTTATGATCCGGCCACGCACCTTCGTCTGGGGGGCGCTTGGCGTGGCCGGCCAACACCGGATTGCCGCCGCTAACAAAGCCGGCGTGGTGATGGTCTTTTCGGGTATGCGCCACTTTCTGCACTAACCCGTGGCGCAGGCGTCTCGCCTGCGAAGATCGCTATGCATCACAAGAAAGGGCTGGTAAATATGCCGCTGGAGATTCCACGCTTCACCATATCGCGGGAGGACGACGTCTACCAGGCGTTTCCGGACGTGGTGCTGACGAGATCCGGCCGGCTGCTGGCTACCTGGCGCGCTTCGCTGGGCCATGTGCCGCGCAACTTCACAGACATCTATCTGATGCACAGCGATGATGACGGTGCCACGTGGGAGGACCGCCGCATCCTGCACAGCGGCCCCCACATGCCATGGGAGCATGGTGAAGAAGCGCCGGAAGGCTGGTGGTCGTACAACTGTCCGCGATTGACGGCCTTGCCCGACGGCAGGATAGTGGCGATCTGCGACCGGCTGCCTCGCCAGGGTGAAGCCGGAGGCGGCGATGCGCAGGCCACCAACTGGCTGTGGCTTAGCGAAGACAATGGCGATACCTGGTCCCAACCATACGAGACGGAGGTGCTGGGGATCGTCCCGGACAGGATTGTGGTGCTGTCCGACGGCATGTGGATCTGCGGGACCACTTGGACTGTCGAAGAGCCGGTCACGCATCCCGTTCAGTTCCTGTGGCGCTCGACCGATGAGGGGCAAAGCTGGCAAGGGCCGATAACTGTAGCGGATGTGCCGGGTCTGCAGTTGTGTGAAGGCAGCTTCCTGGAATTAGAAGACGGGACGTTGGTTTGTATGCTGCGGGAGAACTCTGGCGAGGGCCTCCCGGGCTTCAAGACATTCTCACCTGATGGCGGATTGACCTGGGAAGAGCCACGTGAGACGTTGCTGTTCGGGTGCCACCGGCCTGTGATGGGGCTCCTGGAATCAGGGAACATCTTGACAACCTACAGATGCTCTCCCGGCTCTGGCCCACTGGGCCGTGGTATGAAGCCCTACTTCCAGGCCTGCCTGCAGTCTGTCGAAAGCTTGCTGGCCCCGGAGCCGGCTGAGCAATCCGGACGCATCCTGACACTGGATCACGATCGCAATCCCCAACCTGACACCGGCTATTCTGGCTGGCTGCAGTTGCCCGATGGCCGCATCTTGGTGGTCTACTACATCAAGGACGACGCGCCGATGGCGCAGATCCGAGGCTGCTGGCTGACCGAAGAGGACTTTGTGCTCAGCGAACTGACTGAATAATGCCTAATGGAGCGTGACTTGGCAATGGGTTTGACGTTGAATTCCGGTGGGGCAAGGGGCGGTTGTGGACGACGCCCCGTGCCGTAGACCCTCCCGGGGCTGCGGATGTGCAGCTTCAGGACAAGCGGCCCGCTGCAGGTGTGATTTGGTCATTCTGTTCGCAGCCCATTCGATAGACAGTAAGGAGAGACCAGATGATAAACCGCACGTTACGCCAGGCAGATTCTGAGATGGCGCGGATTCTGGCCGGTGAGCTAGAGCGTCAGAAGACAACATTGATGCTAATACCCTCGGAAAACTATGCCAGCCGCGCGGTGATGGCTGCGGCGGGCACCATCTTCACTAACAAGTATGCCGAGGGCTATCCGCGCCGACGCTACTATCATGGCTGTGAGTACTATGACCAGCTTGAACAGCTCGCCATTGACCGGGCCAAGGAGTTGTTTGGAGCTGAGCATATCAATGTCCAACTCCACACCGGCTCGCAAGCCAATATGGCCGCCTACTGGGCGATGCTGGAGCCAGGGGACAAGCTCCTGGCGATGTCGGTGGCTCAGGGCGGCCACCTGACTCACGGCGATAAGATCAACTTCAGCGGCGTAGCCTATGAAGGCCATTTCTATGGCCTCGATCCGGACACTGACCAACTCAACTACGAGATGATCGCTGAGCAGGCCAGACAGGTGCGGCCCAAGCTGATGATCGCCGGGGCCAGCGCCTACCCCCGCATCATTGATTTCAAGCGAATGAAGGAGATTGCCGACGAGGTAGGCGCTTACTTGCTGGCCGACATCGCCCATATTGTGGGTCTGGTAGCCGCCGAGGCCCATCCAGACCCGGTCCCTTACTGTGATGTCGTCACCTCCACCACCCACAAGACCCTGCGTGGCCCGCGTGGGGCGATGATTATGTGCAAGGAGGAGTGGGGGGACAAGATAGACCGGGCTGTCTTTCCGGGCATCCAGGCCGGGCCGCTGATGCAGATAATCGCGGCCAAGGCCGTGGCCTTCAAGGAGGCCCAGGAGTTTGGCTTCCGTGAGTACCAGCGCCAGATTATCCGCAACTGCCAGGCCCTGGCCGCCTCGTTGCTGGAGGAGGGCTTCACCCTCGTGACTGGCGGCACCGACAATCACCTGCTGCTGGTGGACCTGCGCAATAAGGGGGTCACTGGCAAGCTCGCCGCCGACCTGATGGAGATGGCAGGAATGGTGGTCAACAAGAACCTCATCCCTGGCGACCCTTTGCCTTCCACCGAGACCAGTGGCATCCGCCCCGGCACCCCGGGCCTGACCACTCGGGGGATGAAGGAACCACAGATGCACCAGATCGGCAAGGCGATAGCGCGCGTCGTTCATGACGGCCACGATGGTGAGGGCAACCCCAATGAGGCAGTCCTGGCCGAGGTGCGGGCCGAGGTGCGGGAACTGTGCGCGATGTTCCCCATCTATGAAGACCTGGAGGCATAGGACCGCCCCGGGGTAGCGCGGGGATCCTGCCCCACATTAAGCTTGGGTAGCACAGGCATCCTGCCTGCGTAGCCTTCGGGCAAGCTGCGGGTTCGGTGGTTTGGTGGGCTCACCGTCCTGTCTTCGACCCTGAGGCTCAGACCCGAAGGGAGCTAGTCGAAGGAGACCCTTGCCCTACCCGGCGAGTCTGGTAGCGCAGGCGTCTCGCCTGCGATTACATGGCTCCGTTGAAGCTTCGGGCGGAAGTCTGCCCGGCGCGAAAGGCCGACAGGCAAGGATGCCTGTCGTACGAAATTGGCAGGCAGGATGCCTGCGCCACCGGTTATCAAGGCGACCTCATAATGACACTTGAATGTTTCTACCAAAAACTCCGTGGAGCCCCGCCGGGGCTTCTACTCTTTCTGGCAGCGGTCGCCTGCCTGGGGATGGTGAACGGTGTCTTCCAGACTACATTTAATAACTACCTCTCCGACACGTTCGACATCACCGCCGCCCAGCGCGGTATGCTTGAGCTACCCCGCGAGACGCCCGGCTTCCTGACGGCCCTGTTTGCCGGAATGCTTTTCTTTATGGCCGAGACTCGTGTCGGCGCGCTGTGTGCACTTGTCACTATGGCCGGCATGTTCATCCTCGGCCTGGCTGGCGACGCCTGGTACGCGATGATGGTCGGGATGATCGGCTGGAGCATTGGCAGCCACGTTAATATGCCAATCCGCCAGTCTATCGCTATGCAACTGGCCCGCGAGAAGGCCACGGGCCGGCGGCTGGGCCAGGTCGGGGCGGTGACAGTAGCCGCTACCATTGGTGGTTGTCTCATCGTCTGGATCGGGATGAAGTACCTTCACTTCAGCTACGGGACAGTCTTTATCTATGGAGCAGTGGCCGCCCTGCTGGCGGTCCCGGCCTTTATGGCGATGCCCAGACACGCTGGCCAGCTCAGGCGACCCAAGCTGGTGCTGCGTCGCCGCTACTGGCTTTACTATGTGCTATGCTTCCTGTTCGGTGCCCGCAAGCAGATCTTCATCACCTTTGGCCCCTGGGTGCTGGTGCGTATCTTTCACCAGGAGGCCTACGTCTTCGCTCAGTTATGGATCATCTCATCTCTCATTGGTATCTTCTTCCAACCGCTGCTGGGCAATCTCATTGACCGCATTGGCGAACGCACCATCTTGGTGGCTGATGCGTTAGTGCTTATCGTGATCACCTTCGCTTACGGCCATCTGCAGCCAGGAAGTGAGATCGCTCGTCTGGCCATTCTAGCCTGCTACGTGATAGATCAGATCACTTTCTCGGTCGGAATGGCCCGCGACACTTATGTGTCCAAGCTCGCCGAGCAGCCTGAGCACATCGCCCCGACGCTCTCGCTGGGCATCAGCATCAACCATGCCGTTTCGATGTCCCTGCCCTGGCTGGGGGGCTGGATCTGGGATACCTATGGCTACGGCAGGGTTTTTGTGGGTGCGGGTTTCGTCGCCCTCCTGATGTTGATCTTCAGCGCTATGATCAAGACGCCGGCGCGCATTGGAGGGGCATCCCAGCAACCGCCCATCAAAGAGGTCGCGGACGAGTAATCTCCGCCGTCGGGCCATGCGCATAGAGAACTTTGCCCAGGCAACCGAATATCTTCACTCGTTTGTGGATTTTGAGAGGCGCGGCTTCCGACGCTGGGCCCAGGAAGTTGTCAGCCTTGACACGATGCGCCGCCTGGCTGCGCTTTTGCGGGACCCGCAGGACGACCTATGCTGTGTCCACAT
>JALGTI010000504.1 GCA_029821455.1 Candidatus Zipacnadia bacterium
GCGGCCCCGAGAGGGGGTGCTGGTGGTGGCGCTGGGGGAGGCGGCGTGGCTGGAGGCAGTCAAGCTGACTGCTGAACTGCGCAACGCCGGGATAGCTGCTGACCTCGACTATCGGCAACGCAGCCTGCGGGCCCAGCTTCGCTTCGCTGACAGTCATGGCTTCAGAGAAGTGTATATAATTGGCCCGGATGAGTTGAGCGCTGGCGAGTATTTACGCCATGACATGGAGACCGGGGTGGACAACCGCGTGCCCCGCAAACGGATCCTGGAGCACCTCTCGTACCTGGCTGATACCGGCCGGTCCGATGCTCACGGCATCGCGCAGGAACTGCAGTGTACCCTCGAGGGGCTACTCGGCGCAAGCGCTAACGAGACGCCTGTCGGAGGAGGGCTATCACCTGTAGAGAAGATAGTGGCGGCATGTCACGACGCCAACGTGACGAAGGAGCAGTTGCTGCGGATGCTTCTCCGCCTGCGCGGCGGGTCAATAGCAGACGGTGAGGACGAGCCCACGGGGCAGCAGCCGGATGGGGTCGTCGGATAGCACAGTGACGGCCTGGTTGCTCAGTTGTCGAAGTGGCATCCACCCGTTGGTACGCCGACAATTTCCCCTCCCTTCAGGGAGGGGGAAGGGGGTAGGCAACACGCCTCGCAGCGAGTGTAGCGACGTGCGGAAGGGAGAGGGGGTTGGGGCGTGAGGCTGACAGACTGGACAGGCAAGGATGCCTGTCCTACCACGGCTGAACTGTTGCATGGCAATTGCCAGGAGGACCACTGATGTCCGCGCCAATGGGCTTCATGAAGCGAACAATCCGCTGCGGCGCAGGAGGTCGTCGTCAACGGCTGGGTGCATCGCTATCGCGACCACGGTGGCCTCATCTTCGTGGATGTGCGCGACCGGGCTGGGCTGGTTCAGGTGGTCTTCGATCCGGCCGAAGCGCCGGATGCTCACAAGCTGAGCGAGCAGATGCGCGGTGAGTTCGTGGTCGCGGCCCGTGGCAAGGTAAGGCGGCGGCCGGAAGGCACGGAGAACCCCGAGCTGGCGACCGGTGAGGTCGAGGTGCTGGCATCAGAGACCCAGATTCTGAATGAGGCGGAAACACCGCCTTTCTCTATCGCCGACCGCACGGAGACCGAGGAACTGCTGCGGCTAAAGTACCGCTACATTGACCTGCGCGACCCCCGGATGCAGGGCAACCTGCACCTGCGCCACCGTGCCGCCCAGGCCACCCGGCAGTTCCTGTCCGAGGAGGGCTTCTGGGAGATTGAGACGCCGATACTGTTCAAGGCGACCCCCGAGGGCGCGCGGGACTACCTGGTGCCCAGCCGCGTGAATCCAGGCAACTTCTATGCTCTACCCCAGTCGCCACAGCTCATGAAGCAGCTTCTGATGGTGTCGGGCATTGACCGCTATTTCCAGCTTGCCCGTTGCCTGCGCGATGAGGACCTGCGCGCCGACCGCCAGCCGGAGCACACGCAGATTGATATGGAGATGTCGTTCGTCACGCGCGAGGATATCTTTGACGTGACTGAGCGACTGTTCGCCCACATCTTCCGCGAGACCATCGGGGTGGAGCTGTCGCTGCCGTTGCCGCGGATGACTTATGCCGAGGCCATACACAACTATGGCACCGACAAGCCAGACATCCGCTTTGAGATGAAGTTTGTGGACATAAGTGATATCGCCGAGAAGTGTGAGTTTAAGGTGTTCCGGCAGGCAGTTGTGACCGGCGGGCAGGTCAAGGGCATCAAGGCGGAGGGCCAGGGCAGCATATCGCGGGCACAACTGGATAAGCTCACTGATTTCGCCAAGCAGCACAAAGCCCAGGGTTTGGCGTGGTTCAGGGTCACCGAAGAGGGGCTTGACGCTCCCACCGCCAAGTTCTTCAAGGCTGACGAGATACAGTCCATAATCGAGCGCTTTGAGGCTACGCCAGGAGACCTGCTGCTGATAGTGGCAGACACCGCCGCCATCGTGGCCGAGAGCCTGGACTGGCTGCGGCGCGAGATGGGCCAGCGGATGGGGCTGATTGACCCGGATGCCTTCGCGCCCCTGTGGGTGCTGGACTTCCCGATGTTTGCCTGGTCTGAAGAGGAGCAGCGCTGGGAAGCCGAGCACCACCCGTTCTGTATGCCCCACGAGGACGATTTCGACCTGATTGAGTCTGACCCCGGCAAGGTGCGCGCCCAGGCGTACGATGTGGTTATCAATGGCATCGAACTGGGCAGCGGGAGCATCAGGATTCACCGCCGCGACATCCAGCAGCGAGTCTTCAATGCCCTGGGCATTACCCCCGAGCAGGCTGAAGCGCGCTTTGGCTTCCTGCTGAAGGCC
>JALGTI010000103.1 GCA_029821455.1 Candidatus Zipacnadia bacterium
GTACGAGCGCGCGTGAGGCTCAGGCCGGAGGTAGTGGACGGAAAGCTGGTCCTGCACGTCAGCAAGCTGAAGGCTGGCAAGCTGGGCCTGCCCGCTCACTTCCGTAAGCAGTTGGAATCGCGCCTCGGCGATATGATCAGCCAGCGGTTAGTCGGCACCGGTGTAACGCTGCGCGATGTTCAGGTCCATCCCGGGCAATTGGTTATCACCGCCACGATACAGCCCCAGTAGTTGCCTCTGGACAGAAGTGCTCGCCCTGCATAAGGCAAATCACCGCTGTCACAGAATAGTGTTTCAAGTACTGCCGATGATTCGAACACGCCACCATCTTGACATCAGGTGCGCCCCTGCCATAATGTATGAGTAGCTTTCGCACCAGTCTCCAGGTACCCAGTCTGATATGGGGAATCCCGGCGGATATGGGAAACCCCGGTTAGGACACGTCAATTCCATGGGCATCCGCCGCCAACCGCACCCAAGCCGTGCCCGCACTGTGCTTGCCGTCTGGCGATGGCTGCCCGCTCGCCTCCTCCTGTCCTGTGTCCTGGGCCTTTCGGCGGGCTGGACGGCCATGCCTGCCGCGGCAGCCGTGCTACGCCTTGCTGCCGATGGTAAGACTCCCTACAGCATTATCGTCCGCGCCACGGCCACCGAGGCTGAGCACCTTGCCGCCCGGGAGCTGGCGCTGTTCCTGGGGCAGATGACCGGTGCGCAGTTTCCGGTGAAGACAGACACTAGCGCGCCGGCCGCCCGTGAGATAGTGCTGGGGCCGACCAACCGGTTCGACCCCGCCAACCTACCGCCCGCCCTGCGTCCGCAAGTCCCGGAGGGCTTCACCATCCTCCCGCGGGGGCAGCGGTTGCTCATCCTCGGCAGCATCCCTCGCGCGACACTCTATGGAGTGTATGACCTCCTGGAGATGGAGCTGGGGTGCCGTTTTCTGGCCCCGCACGTGAACTATGTTCCCCAACACCCCGACCTCTCGCTCAAGATCAGGCCCCGAAAGTACGACCCACCCCTGGAGTATCGCAATCTCCACATTGCGGAGAGTGAATGGGCTGTGCGCAACCGGCTGAACGCATCGTGGGACGGTATCCCGCTTGAGCGGCAGTTGGGCGGGGTGAGGTTTGTGGGGCCATCCTTCGTCCACACTGCCGGCTATCTGGTGCCGGCGGAGACGTACTACGAGGCCCACCCGGAGTATTACGCCCTGGTTGACGGCCAGCGGCACCAAACCGTCGGCGGCAGAAAGGGGCAGCTCTGCCTCTCACACCCCGAGGTGTTTCGCATCGCCTGCGAGACAGCCCGGGGATGGATCAGTGCCTACAAGAGCAGCCCGCTCTACAACCCTTATAGCCAGCTCATCGTCTCTGTCTCCGCCAACGACAACGGCCTGGTATGCGAGTGCCCCGCCTGTGCCGCGATCAATGCTGAGGAGGCGACCCCGGGCGGAACGCTGTTCCGCTTTGTGAACGCGGTGGCCGCGGCACTCGCAACCGACCACCCCGGAGTCCGCGTCGAGACCCTGGCCTACGGACCCTCACTCCGACCCCCGGCTGTCACGCGGCTGCGGGATAATGTCATCATCCGCTTTGCGCCCATCGAGGCCGACTTCGGGCGCACGCTCGACGACCCCGTCAGTGAGCTGAACCGCCCCATCCGGGACAGCCTTGAGAGTTGGTCGGGCAAGGCTGCTTGCATCTACGTATGGCATTACGTTGTGAACTTCCACTCCTACCTCAAGCCCTTCCCGAACCTCCGTGTCCTGCCCCATGATGTCCGTTTCCTGCGGGACCACGGCATGCGGGGGCTTTACGCCCAGGGGTCGCAGACGGCAGGCTCGGAACTACGCCCCATCCGGGACTACCTGCTGGCGAAGCTGCTCTGGCGCCCGGAGACCGACGCCCGCGAGGTGATCGAGGAGTTCTGCAGGCTCTACTACGGTCGTGCCGCCCCCAGCGTCCTGCAGTACGTGGACCTCCTTCATGACTACTACGAGCAGCAGGACCGGCCATTGCGATGGAACGATGCCTCCCGCGCGGACGGCGTGGTCTACGACGACGACTTTGTGCAACAGGCCGATGACATCCTGGCACAGGGCGAGATGCTGGCGCAGACGGCAGCACAGAAGCACCGCGTGGCTGTGGCCCGTATGCCCTTCTGGTACATGGTGGTGATGAAGGCTCTCGGGGAACTGAGTCGCGGCGGGGCAACGACGCTGGCACCTGGCGATCTGCAGGTTGCAGCGAGGCGTCTGCTCGAGGTTAGCCAAGCCGAGGGTGTCACACACCTCAGCGAGTTCTACGGGCCGCCGGGCGAGCAACTCGAGAAGGAGCTGTACCCGAAGCTGCGTCTTCTGCTGACACGCGGCACTGCGCCGGCCGAGGCTCCCGCGGAGGGCACGATCCGGGTGCTGGCCGCCTTTCTGGGAAACGAGCACCGCACATTCACGGTGGCCTTGGGCGCGGATTACCCTGAGGGCGCAGGCGTCTTCCAGACGGCAGACCGCGACTGGACTCTGGGGCAGGCTATCCGCTGGGATATCACCCCGTTCCTGCGCGCGGCGCAGCAGGCCGGCCAGCCGTACCAGTTGCGCGTGCGGGCACGGGTTGACCGCATGGGAGACAAGGGCGCAGCCTTCCGCTTTGGCTACTTCCGAATAAACGCCAACTATTCCGCCGACATCTGCGCCGCACTGACAGTCAATGCCGCCGAGACCCCGCCGGGGCAATGGCAGTGGTTCACGCTGCCGGATCCAGTTGAGTTCCGCGCCTCTGACCGAGGGCAACAGGCCTTCGTCCTTGCCGCGAACAACCCCCAGAATGTGCGGAGGGTCGCTGTAGACGTGTTTGAGCTCGTCCCGCTCGCGGCCGACTGACCCGAACGTCACTCACGTCACCCAACATCACTGCCCCAATTGCCGTTACGAGCCTCGGAATGCCCTTTTGGCGTCATGACATCTCAGAAAGCTGGTCGTACCTGGCTTGGGGCCGTTCGCCATCATGGAAGGCGCTCGAGGTGCTTCAAGAGGGCGACTGGATCCCCCTCTCCAACTCTAGCAATTCCTGCTTGCGCTCCATATAGTAGCAGAAGTTGTCGTAGCTGACATCGGGCGGGACGGTATGGTCCACTGTCGGGAGGCAGCCGCCCTGGTCCAGGATGGGCCTCAGCTTCTCAAGCTCAGCGTCTATGGCCGCCCGGTCCTTCGCAAGCTCGCGCTTGTCCACCCCACCCCACACGCGTAGCTCTGGGAAGTTTCTGCGGATGCGAGCCAGGTTCATATCGGCCGCCTGCTCGCACGGCCAGATGGTGTCAATGCCACAGTCCAGCATTCGCCCTAGCAAGACCTCAAAGTTCCCGTCGCTGTCCACCATAATATGCCGGACGCCGCCGCTGCGCAGATGCTCACAGACTCTTCTGTAGCGTGGCGCAAAGAACTCGTCGAATATCTGCGGTGAGATCAAAGGGCCATTTTTGAAGGCGACGTCTTCAGCAAAGTTGAAGAACTCGAATTCGTCCACATCGCGAAGCGCCCGCGTGGTGACCCGGATGATAAAGTCAGTCAAGTGCTCGAGCATCTCGTGGACAAGGTTCGGCTGGTCGTAGAAGGCCAGGGAGAGCGCCTCCGTGCCCATCCATTCCCGCATGCACCAATAAAGACCGATCTGTCCCCAGTTGAAGGTGAGCGGCACCTCACGCTGATTGTATTCAGCCGCTAATTCGTCCCAGTTGTCCGGATACCGTCCCGGCGTCTCCGGGTTGTACCGTCGCTTCATATCCAGCCAGGTCTCACGATCCCGCACAGCAAAGCTCAGGTACTGGTCCATACACCAGCGCGTGCCGTGGGCGGTGTTCTCTTTGAGCGCCTTGGTGATATGACCGTATGCATGCCGCGCCACGAGGTAGCGGTCGGTCTCCTCAATGACCTCAGCCTCAAAGGGCGGCATTATATCCATACTCACCGGCGCATAGATGCGCCGGTCAAAGGGCCAGAAGTCATCCCATCCGCCCCACCAGTCACCTTCATAGGCCTCCGACGGGGCACCCTCGGCGGCCCAGCGGTCCTTGACCTGCCCCCACACGCCTAGTTCCCAGTTCGGCACCCGGTCCGGGTGGCCAAACCTCATCATCTCGCGGAAGCGTTCAAGCTCGGTCATATGTGCTCCTTGGCAAAAGCATTTACTGGCTGGTATATTGTGCTTCGCCGACGTAAAACCCTTTGCTTTCAAGCGAGAAAGAGGGACTACTGCGCCCCACCCCGAACTATCCGTTCCGAGGAGTCAACATTACGGCGGAGAGCAGTGATTATGGAAAAGCTTAATACAGACATCAATGTTGTAGAAGTGGAGCCCAGCTTCACGGACGCCTACCTACGCACGCCGCTGAAGTTTGGAACCGGCATCGTCGAGGCTGTCACATCCTGCACGGTACGCGCTGTGGTGGAAAACAGAGCTGGGCAGGTGGCTGAGGGTCTCGGCCATATCCTGCTCAGCGACCTGTGGGCATTTCCCAGTGCAGTTGTGCCCCACGAACAGCGCGATAAGGCGATGCGCCGGGCGGCGGAAGAATTCTGTAAGCTGCTGCTCGACAGCGCGGAGTTCGGTCATCCCATTGACCTATATATGCAGGTCAAAGGTGAAATCAGCAGCCTGCTGGCCGCCATTAGCGCCGAATTGAATCTTGCCGACTCAATGCCCTTGCTGGCCGGCCTGGTCTGCGCCTCGCCGGCTGACGCAGCGCTCCACGATGCCTTCGGCAAGGTCAATGACATCAGCAGCTATGACGGCTACGGCCCGGACTTCACCGGTTGGGACCTCAGCAAGTACTGCGGGCCTGACTTTGAGGGCAAGTATATCAGCGACTACATCCATCCCAGCTTCAAGCCAGAGCTTCCAATATTTCATCTGGTCGGTGGGGTGGATAAGCTGACGCGGGTTGAGTTGACCAACGAGGACCCGCAGGACGGCCTGCCCGTGAGCCTGGATCAGTGGATTGAGCGCGATGGTATCCGCTGCTTTAAGGTCAAGCTGCGGGGTAATGACATTGACTGGGATGTGGAGCGCACCGCCCAGGTGGCTGCTGTAATCCAGCAGACATATCAGCGCCTCGATATCCAGGATAGCTTCTATCTGTCTACGGACTCCAATGAGATGAATGAGTCGCCGGAGACGGTAGTTGAGTATCTGCACAAACTGCGTGAGCGCTCGCCGCTGGCATACGATGCGCTGCTGTACCTCGAGCAGCCCACTGAGCGAGACCTATCGCATAGCCGCTTTGATATGGGGCCAGTGGCTGCCCTCAAGCCGGTGGTGGTTGATGAGGGGGTCACCGACATTGACAGGCTGGACCTGGCTATCGAGTTGGGCTGGTCGGGCATCGGGCTGAAAACCTGTAAGGGACACAGCGCCAGCCTCCTGTATGTCGCCAAGGCGAAGGAGACAGGGATGGTTGTGACCTTCCAGGACCTGACTAACCCCGGCCTGTCGCTGGTTCACGAGGCCGGCTTTGCCGCGCGGATAGATACGTTGAGGGGTTTTGAGTACAACGCCCGGCAGTATCTGCCCAACGAAAGGCCGGATGTTCAAGCTACCCACCCGGAGCTGTTTGCAGTTCGGGATGGCCTGGTGCGCACAGGCTCATTGGGTCAGACCGGCCTGGGTTACTGAATCCGGGGTGGAGCAGCGGTGACTTGACGATTGCGGCAGAGGCAGCGTATAATTCGCCCGTAAGAGCGGCCAGAAACTCGACGGGGTCGGAGATGTCTGAACTAATGTTGCCCAAGGCGCTGAACGGCTCAGCGAAGGGAGCAGTTAGAAGATGAGGCTTTCAAGGTATCTAAGAGTGGCTGTGGTGCTTGCGGTATTGGCTGTTGTGGTGGTGATCATTGGCGGATGTGGCGGCGCGGATAGCACCACAGTGCGCCAGAACATCAGCGAACGGTGCAGCATAAGCCCGGACAACAACCGCATTGCATTCGCCTCCTACGGCGCTACAGGGCTGTTGTATCTGTGGTCCATCACGGAAAAAGGCGGCGCTATGCGCATCCTGACCCCCTCGGACAACGACGATGACCTGACCGATGAGGGCGGCTGGCATCCGGCCTATAGTCCAGACGGCGAGCTCATCGCGATGGCTGCGCGACGCGGCGGGTCGCCCTCCATCTGGCTGATAGATGGCCCCAATGGCGACCGTAGCCTGCTGCAGCGCGTCACTCCAGAAGGCGCCACCGGCCTGGACGAGATGCCCAACTGGCATCCCACCGATGATGCCCTTGTCTACGCCTCGACCCGGCCCGACGGCAACTACGACATCCGCACCATCAATACCGACGCTACGGGCCTGACCGAGCTTATCGCTACCACCGCTGAGGAGAAGTGGCCCTGTTATAACCCTACTGATGACGACGAGGTGGTCTACCAGTCCGACGCTGCCGGCAACACCGACATCTGGGTTTACACCATCTCCACCACCACTGCAACCAATCTTACGGCCACCAGCCCGTTCCGCGACGAGGCGCCCTCGTGGAGCCCGGATGGCAACACGATTGTCTTCCACTCTGACCGCGGCGGCGACTTTGATATCTGGAGCATGGCCCCCGACGGCAGTGGCCTGACGCAACTGACCGACGACGGCCGCTCCGATGGCTACCCGGTCTGGAAAGCCGATGGCAGCCGCATCATCTTCACCCGCAACCGCGAAGTCTGGTCAATGAACCCTGACGGTAGCGACCCAAAGCAGCTCACCAGGCGACCGATTTAACGGTAGATAACGACAGATAACGGCAGACAACGACAGACAAGGGCAGATAACGCAAGAGAGCGGCAGAAAAGGGCTAACAAGAGCAAGAGGCAGGCCCTGCCAGAAATTGGCAGGGCCTGGTTGATTCTCAACGAGTGGCCGGTCTATGAAACAACGACCGCCTCATCGGGCTGCAGGTCAACTGAAATGGCCAGGCAGTCCGGGCCGGTCCAGTCAACCCTCTGAGTTGTGGCAGGGGAGCCGCTAATCTTGACTGCGCCAAAGCGGGCCGGCAGCAACAGGCCTAACCCGTTGATGGCTACCGGCGAGGAGACCTCCCAGCCCTCCGCGCTGCGCTTCACCTGAACCTGCCTGCGAGCGTCGTTGAAGTTAGCCCAGAAGTCGCCTGAGTACCCAGGGATGCCCTTGGCCTTTAGAGCCGCCAAGACCTCCCGCAGCCAGGGCAGACACTGCGGCCCTGAACTGCGCAGGCGAATAGGATGGAAGTAAGGCTGGAAGACTCCATGATGCTCTTCACATAGCGCCATCAACTCTAGAGTGACCTCAGTGGCCTCAGCGACCGTGTGGGCAGGTAGGTGGCACTTGGGGAATAACATCTGGTCATCGCCGCAGATGGTAAGTTGCTCAAAGATGTCAACGATCTGGCCGCTGGCATCCATAAACTTGTGTGGCAGCAGTGACCCGCCCAGAATCCCGTAGCCAAAATATCGCCCACCCATCACATTGAGGTCCATTCGCACGCCGATTTCAGATTGCATGCGCGCTGTCTCCACCCAGCCGGCCCAGATGACGCTGTGGTTACGCGAAGTTGTTGGCATGAAGCCATAGCGGTCCTCAAAGCCGGCGAAGGCGCCCCGCAGGTAGCCCTTGAACTCATCAACCTCCGGATACAGCTTTAGCCACGGATGGAGGCCGGCGCTGTGCCCGCGGGCGATCCAGTCATTGACATTGTCTGGCGCGACTCTGTCGTACTGGTCCTCCATTATGTAGGTGCTGTAGGCGATGCCGAATTCCTCGCAAGTATCATAACCCAGGTCGAATTCCGAGAGTGGCGCACCATCACCATCGCCGTTGATGAAGGCGACACAAGGCTGGAGGTCCGGATAGCGCCAGAGGCGCGGGATTGGCGCCGCGTCGTCCATCATCCAGTAGAGCAGTTCCACCAGTAACTTCTGGTGCATATCGGCCTGGGGGATCTTGTGCAGGCGCGGGTCCAGGAAGCCCAGGAACTGGTCATCGGCGGTGAACTTCACATCGCCATTGGCATTTGACAACACCCCATCAGAGGCCTGGTCCGGCCGGCCCTGGTGCAGCAGCACCACACAGCGAGCCAGGTCGTAACAGAAGATAGCGCGCTTACCGCCATCCGCCTCGCACCGCGCAATCGCCGGGTGTGAGACGAGCATATGCTCAGCCCCTGGCAGCGTGGTTTCAAGGTTGGGGACAATGCCCGCGACCATCTCTGCCCCGTCCAGGGTGTACAGGTCATTGCCATCGTGCACCTGCAGAGCTGGCCATTTGCGGCGCTTGAGGTTGCCGCCGAAGATCTGGCCTTCGTGCTCCTTGAGGCCAAACAGGTCAGCCATCTCCAGCGGCGGCCGCAGCGCAATCAGGTTGCCACCTCTGGTGGCAAAGTCGCGGATGGCCTGCTGCTGCCCCTCGGCCAGGTCAAGATTGGGCACAATGAGGATATCGCAGTCATCGCTCGGCCCCTCAACAAGCTGATAGCAGAAGCCCTCGATCTCCAGTATCTCGGTGATGTACAGCGCCAGCGGGTTGCGGATGTTGCGGCCCTGCAGGACGTGAATCTGAGCATCGTTGGATAGTCTCACAGCATACACCCTTTCCGATTAACTGTAGCATCGGTATCCTGCCGATGAACCTCGTTTTTCACGGGCGGGAAACCCGTGCTGCTATTAGCGTCTCAGGATTACGCCACCTTGATGACACTGCGGTCGGCCAGCAGCACTTCTGACAGACAGCCATCTGCAGGCCCGGTCAGCATGCAGTTCGCGCCAATTAGCGAATCACACACGCCACCACCGAAACCGGCCATCTCTGTCTCCTCCAGCACAACGGTATTCTCCAGCTTCGTGCCCTTGACCTCGCAGCCGGCCCCGAGAGAGACATTGGGGCCCAGCCTTGCCTCTGTAACAACTGCACTCTGGCCGACCCACACGGGCCCGATGATGCGGCTGGCTTGAACCTGGGCGCCGGCCGCAACGCTCACCGTGCCGCTGACCGTGCAGTCGCTACCAATGGAGCCTTCCTGGTGGGAGCCCACCGCTTCTAACAGGCAGCGGTTCGCCTCCAGGAGCGAAGACGGGCGGCCGATGTCCAGCCAGTGGCCCGTGGCGATGGGCGCACTGACTGACCCGAAATTGTCAACCACATACTGGATGGCGTCTGTGATCTCATATTCACCGCGTGCGGAAGGCTCAATGGCGGCGATGGCCTCAAAGATGCAGGGTGTGAAGGCATACACACCAATGATGGCGAGGTCGCTGGTCGGCTGCTGAGGCTTCTCGACCAGCCGCACCACGCGCTCACCTTCCATCTCCACAATCCCATACGCCCGGGGGTC
>JALGTI010000104.1 GCA_029821455.1 Candidatus Zipacnadia bacterium
CTGCTGCCCGTCTATGAGGCGGCCACCCGCCGCGCTGAATCGGTCTCCTGCCTCTCCAATCTGCGCAACATTGGCATTGGGGCGCTTATGTACGCTGATGACTACGATGGCCGGTATGTCCCGGCTTTAGTGCCGGCCGAGACGCCAGGCTATGCAGTCTGCTGGGATGTGCTCTTGCAGCCCTACCTCAGGAACACCCAGATCTACCTGTGCACCGCGGACCAGAGCCCTACCCCCGGGCCGTCCTGGACCTACTCGTACCCGCACAGCTACGGGGTAAACCTCGATGTGACGATGGTGGGGGGCTATTGGGCAAACTCGCTGCTCTGCAGTCAGGTCAGGCGCCCCGCCGAGACTGTTCTGTTCTTTGGTATGCACAGGCAATTCTCCTACGGGTATAGTTACTCGTGGGGCGCGATGCGCGAATGGGTGGCGGCCAGGCACGCTGAGGGCACCAACCTCGTCGCCTGCGCTGGCAATGCTAAGTGGTCGCGGTTGGATACGGACTGGGCTACCGAAAGGCACTGGGTACCCTGACCGGCCTAATGGGATGGCCAGGGACACGAAACCTCAGCCAGCAGCCAGGTGTCTAATTCAGACAAGCAAGCTGCCCAGAGAACCTCGGCAGGCAAATATACGTCAATTGTTCAGGAAACCAGCTTCGGCATAGTGGCCGTGGCTACGGCGAAGCATAGATGCTTAGGTAGCGCAGGGCTCCAGGCTGCGCAAAAATGCAACAGGGGCAGGCGGGATGCGTGCCCTACCCAACCGTCAGGAGGCGCAAACGAAAATGGCAAGACGCTATATGACCGCTCATAACCACTCACACATAGCCTTGATCCTCATCAGTGTCCTACTTGGCGCGGTGATCACCGGGCTGATCCTCTCCTATCCACGGGCCCAACAGGCGATAACGCCGCCAGTTGAAGCACAAGGGATAGCGGCTTTGGAGGACGGCTTTGTCTCGATAGCAGATAAAGCGATGCCGGCCGTGGTCACGATTACGGCCGAGACAGTAGTTGAGCGTCGGATGCCGCAAATGCCAGACTTGCGTGAGTTCTTTGAGGGGCCGTGGTTCAGGTTCCCGCCGTGGTTTGGTGAGCCGGAGGAAGAGGATAAAGAGCCAGAGCGGCGTAAGTGGGAGGAGCGCACGCCAGTGTTGGGCTCTGGCTGGGTATACACAGAAGACGGTTACATCGTCACGAATTCCCATGTGGTGTCGGGTGCCAGGCACATCAGGGTGACGCTGCATGATGTCGAAAACGACCCCAAAGAGTACCCGGCAAAGGTCGTGGGTGATGATCCCAAGACGGAGTTGGCCGTCATCAAGATTGACCCACCCCGCAAGCTCCCCACCTTGGCATTGGGTGATTCTGAGAACCTACGCGTCGGCCAGTGGGTATTGGCGGTGGGGGCGCCGTTCCGCTACGAGCAGACGGTGACGGCGGGTATCGTCAGCGCTAAGGGCCGTGAACTCCGGGGCGAGAGCAAGTACATCCAGCTTGGTGACATCATTCAGACTGATGCCTCCATCAACCCTGGCAGCAGTGGCGGGCCGTTGGTGGACCTGCGCGGCACTGTCGTGGGGATCAGTGTGGCTATCGCGGCTCCAGGACTGGTACGCGGGAATGTGGGCATCGGCTTCGCGATCCCGGCCGAGACGGCTAAGGTCGTGCTGCCACAGCTCATTAGCGGAAAGAAGGTAGTGCGCGGCTGGCTCGGCATCAGTATAGCGAACCTCACCGAGAACATGTGCGACTTCTACGGCGTGCCCGCTGGAGGTGTCTTGGTCGAGAACATCCAAGCGGATGGACCTGCAGCCAACAGCGATTTGCAGGAGGAGGACGTTATCGTGGCCGTGGACGGTCAGCCGGTGCGTGATACCTACGACCTGCAGAAGGTCATTGGCAGGAGAGCGCCAGGAACTACAGTGGCGTTAGATGTGTACAGGGACCGCAAGCTTACCCAGATTGAGGTTACTCTGGGGGAGATGCCGGGCAAGTACGCGGGCTTGGAAGAGGAGGAAGAAGAAGAAAAGGAAGAGGGTATTGTGGAGGAGCCGGAGGAGCCAGATACGGCCACTGCGCTGGGCATTACGGTCAGGAAGCTTTCCGAGAGCCAAGCCAAGCGGCTGGAGCTGGATAGCAACCAGGGCGTTTATGTGGAACAGGTGAAACGCGACAGCCCCGCTGCCGGAGTGCTGGATAAGGGGATAGTCATCCTGCGCGTGAACAGAGACGAGGTTGATAGCCTTGAGGAATTCGAGTCAGCAATGGAGAAAGCCGATAAGGGCGAGCAGGGCTACGTCATGCTGCGGATAAAGGTCAATCTATACGACGAGTGGACCACGAGAACTGTAGACATTGCGTTGGACAGGTAACCCAGACACGTGTGGTTGCTTAGTGCGCCCGGGCTATCGAAGTCCCGGGCGCTTGTTATTGCGCTGGGACTTCAGCAGTTTTCAAGTGCCCCGGATGGGGTAACCTTGAGGCATCGAGAAAGGATGAGTACCCCAACACTGATCTGCCGGACTCTTCACACACCCGAGGGCTGGTGGGGTTTATGCACCTCGGAGCAGGGCCTCAGGCATCTCTGGTGGCCTGCCAAAACCTCGGAGGCTGCAAAGGTGCTGTGGCCGGCTGAGGCCAGCGCGGGCGCTTCACAGCTACTAGATGCAGTGGCCAGCCAGATTCAGGAATATCTGGACGGTCACAGGCGTCACTTTGAAGTGCCGCTGGACCTCAGCAGAATGCCTCAGTTTCGGCGGCAGGTTCTGGCGGCGTGCCGGCAGGTGCCCTATGGTCAGTGCATCAGCTACGGACACTTAGCCCGACAGATAGGGCGGCCAAGGGCGGCGCGGGCCGTCGGACGAGCACTTGCCCGCAATCCTGTGCCCATTCTGATACCGTGTCATCGCGTTGTCGGCAGCGACGGCAGGCTAGTGGGCTTTGGCGGAGGGTTGAAATGGAAGATTTTGCTGCTCCGGCATGAAGGCATTACCGTGTGCGAGGAGAAGATACTCACATCAGGGCTAGGAACCCGAACAGCATTCGCAGGCGTCGCGCCTGCCCCTCGCGGAGAAGGGTAAATATGTACCGGCGGGGAGCAGTTATTGACTTGCGGTTGGTCTTTGGTATAGAATAGCGTAGATTTGGTGCGAACACAGTCAGAAGTGTGCGCTTTGGCTGTGGTGGGCGGCCAGTGGGGATCGTTGCACGTGTGGTGGTGCAGGCAGCAGTGGCAGATACCCTCGTGAGGCTGGGTACACTGTTGAGGCTGTGGCTAGGGATACAACCGTCACTCAGATTGGCATCTACTCCGTAGAACCAGAACCATGGGGAGGATGGACCGCGATGACCCATCAGCCGGCTCCGCTCTCAAAGTTTGCCGTTGCACTCCTGTTGTTGCTCATTCCCCTCATTCTGGTTGCGCAGGCGCCGCTGGCCTCGCAGCCCGCGATCTCCAAGTGTTTTGGAGGCGAGGGCATCTGGCCCAACCCGGCCTCGTCGCGGTCTGAGCGCTGGTACAGGCTCTACCTGACGTGGGACCCCGCGGACGAGTCCATCAACTACCTTTACATAAACGCTCCCGGCAACGGTAGCTTTTACGTCTGCCAAAACGGGAATTGGGTCCCTTCCGGAACCTTCGGGGTATCCTACTATCCGGCCAAGCCCCCTGACGGTGAAACGAGCCAAGCGGGCTACGGCTATGTCACCATCACCCTCGGCCCCTATGTTGGCTATGAAATCTCGGAGATGGGGGGGAAGTGGCACGGCGCCGGGCCCGATGGTATCGAAGGCACCGGTGATGACACCGCGTTCGGGCGCACATACACAACCACCGGCACCGACTTTGAATGGCATGGTTATTACCACACCTGGAATCTAGTTGATGACTTAAAGGATACAATCAGTGGTGACGGCAGTCTATCAACGACAGGCACCATCATTACCGTCCCCGATGACGATGACATCTTGCAATGGTATTCAGGCGAGGCGGCTGGGATTGACCCGCTGGCGGTGGACACCGAGGGGCCCGACTACGAGAACGGCACAGGCAGCAATGCATATACGTTCAGGGTCCGCTATCGCTCCGGCTATCACTATCGCAGCATCAGCTCCGGCCTCCGGCCGCGCTTCAACCGCGAAGACGAGCCCATCCCGGGGCCGGCGGCCTACCGGTGGATGATCACCCGGAGTGGTTCGCAATACGAAACCTGGGATTACGATACGGACTACTGGATACTGGACTTCAATGATGATCCCTGGTTTGACCATGTGGGCTACTGGCAGACCTGGTTCCACATCCCGGGCGTGTGTCTGATCATAGACAAAGATTATCTCCACCCGCACATAATGGTCAGAGAGGACCCGGGGGATGACGACTGGTCGGATGGCGCAACGTATAAATACGTGGTGCAGCCAACCGACTACAAGAGCTTACTGGACAACCTGTTCGTGTTCCCGTATGACCCGGTGGGAGAGGATCCGCTGGATTCGCTCAACACTGCCATCGCCGGCCAGCCCCATTCCAACAACTATGCGGTGCTAAAGCCAGGCGGGCACATCTACGAGTTTATTGCTACCGACGACATTCAGCCCCACCTTGACACGGCGTTCGTGAACATTGGCCGGCCGGGCGACTCTGAGCAATATGCTTACATCTCCTATGCCTCGCCAGGCTTCCAGGCGCCAACCAACCTAGTGCAGCGCTTCGCCGACAACGCCGGGGGCGGCGGCTTTGGCTACCCGTACGACTCTCAAGACACGACACGCTATCCCAAGGTTGACCCGCTGCTGTCGGCCCATCCGTTCTTCCCGCATCGCACGGGGTCTGCTGATCCGTATCCGGGCTCCACAGGCGGACTCAACGGCTACTGGCAGGATGGGGACCTGACGGGGCCGGACATCTACGGAGCGCTGGCCAACCCGTTTGATATGACCAACGACGGTGGCCCCATCATCGGCGGCGTGGAGGCGGGCTACGGTGATCCGGATATCGGGGGCGGGGGGAAAGGAAGCTCGACGGTGCGGTTCATCAATGACTGCACTATCTCCCCGAACCTGGCCAACATCTATCCTGACAGCGACCCTTTGACGCCGCTGCGGGGCGGCAAGTGGACCGAGACAACCAACTACAAGTTCCGCATCAATTACTGGCAAAGCGACAACGTCCAACCACTGTTGATCCAGGCTCGCATTCGTAAGGCCTCCGGGCCGACCAGTGGCGGCCCGTGGCAGGCTTACACGCTCACGGCCGCCGATCCATCCGATACCGACGTTCGCGACGGAAAGGTCTTCCAACGCGAGCTTTCGGCGACTCAACTACCCGGCGGAGGTGGCCCTGGAGACTATCACTACTACTTCGTAGCTAGTGATGGCATCAACACAACCATATTCCCGAGGCGCCCCGGCGACCCCGCTGTTGGTCCAGGCGGTGTGGGTACGCAGCGAGTACAATGGTACGTGCGGGTGCCTCAAGGTGGGGGCACTCCGGTAGATCCGGGAGACCCGGGCGTCCCTGGTGGGGCTGACTGGTACTGGTTCCGCGTCAACCAGCCGCCGCTGCTTTCTGACCACTCGGTCACCCCTCAGTCCGGACGGCTGAATGACAGCTTCGTCTTCCGCGTGCGCTATCAGGACGGTGACGGCGTTGCCGACCCGGGCTGGACACAGCCCGCAACCGGCGATAGGCCATTCCGTTCGTATCTGTGGATTGATCTGTTCGGCGACATCCAGGGCGAGGCCAGCGTCGTCTCAGTGCCCAGCCAGACCCAGCTTACCTACTCGGTGCCTGATGGTTCTGGCTATGCCGATGACAGCTTGATTGGCTATACGGTGGAAATGCTCAGCGGCAATGCCATCAACAATGTCTATCAGATTACTGACAACACGGATACGAGTATCACGGTGGCCGGGGGCAGCACGCTGCAGACCGATGGCGTGCAAGCCAGTGACACCTTCAACATTGCCAACTGGTTCAGAGCTAGCATGCAGCCTCTGAACCCGTCCGATACCAACTACGTGGACGGGGCCGACTACACGGTGGACACGGCCACATTTGTGACTCTGGAGCCGGGTGTACACCGCTACTACTTCGAGTTCCTGGATGACTGGGGGGCGTGGCTATATCCGACCGAGCCGAACGTGAGCGTCGAAGGTGAGATGGTGCGCTATCCAGAGGCTGGCTCGTTTGTGGGACCTGAGGTGCTGCCCAACCGGGCACCGACGCTGAGCAACTTCAGGTACACCCCGCAAGCCGCCAGTCCCACCGCCTATGATGGCACCACGGCTACAGAGTTTGTGCTCTATGTGACTTACTCTGACGCGGATAATGACCCACCTGCGCTGCTGCGACTGGGCGTTGACGGCACCACGGCCACTCCGGACAGCATCCTGGAGATGGAGCCGGTTGACCCCGGCGACGATGTATATAGCGATGGCGCCGTGTTCAAGACCCAGCCGCTGCGGCTGAGCGCCAGCCCGCCGGGGACCCGCCACCGTATCCGTGGCCAGGCCTCCGATGGCGAACTGCGCTATCCGCCGGGCTATCCGCCGCCAGCGACCTTGCCGTTCTGGGGCGAGGGTGCCAACGAGTCAGAGGATGGGCCGATGGTGCAGGCAAATACGGCCCCGGCCCTGGCTTACCCGGCCGATGACAATACCCCCGGTAACTACCCCGGCCTCGACCCAGACATCGGCCAGGGGTCTGACACGTTTGTGTTCTCGGTCACTTATTCCGACAGCGATGACTTTGCCGGGATAAAGGGCAATCCGCCCGAGTTCGTGCGGGTGTATGTGGACAATGTCCCGTACGATATGGACCCGACAGATCCGATTGATGAGGACTATACCGACGGGGCGGAGTTCCAGACAGATGTGACCGGACTTGTGGTTGGCACACCACACACCTACTACTTCCTGGCCTCCGATGGTGTAGATCAGGCGCGCCTGCCGAGCAGCATAGGCAGCAGTGAGGACGGTCCCATAGTAGACGAGCCGCCTGGTGCGCCGCTCAGCCTGAGTGCCGCTGACGTGCCGGGTGACGACGGGGAAAATGGCATCCGCCTGACGTGGAGTGCCAGCCTCGATGACGGCGGCGGCGCTAACGATGTGGTGGAGTACCTGATATATCGCCGCGAGGGCAGCGTCGGCCCGTCGGCGTTGCCACCAGGGTATGCACCGCCTGAAGTGGCGACAGTGCCGGCCGATGGGTCCCCGGTCTACAGCTACGATGACACCACAGCAGAAAAGAATGTTGAATACTTCTATGTGGTAACGGCTAAGGACGCGAGGGACTTCGAGTCAGATGCATCGAACGAGGCCGGGCCGGTGCGCGCTCTAGATGATAATCCACCCGGCGCGCCCACCAACCTGGCAGCCGTAGATACCGGGCTGGGGCGGACTATCACCCTGACCTGGGACGCCTCGCCAGAAGATGGCAGTCCTCCCGACGACGTAGTCGAGTATCATCTGTATCGCTCTACCACTACCACCTTCGGCGGCTCGTACGTCGCAGCGATACCAGCCGACGATAGCGCCAGCTACAGCTACAACGATACTACGGCACCGCACGAGATTGCGGTCAACTATATGCTGCGGGCCTATGACGGGCAGAACGAGTCAACCGACAGCAATACGGCTGGGCCAGTGACGGCCACTGACACGACCGGGCCCGTGCTGACCAACGAGGCCCCGCCGGACGGGTCTATGGATGCACCACGGGACACCGATATCAGCTTCTCACTGACCGACCAGGGTGTCGGCGTTGACTATACCACCATTGTGGTGGAGCTTACTGTCAACAGCGGAACGCCGCTTGACATCACCGCCGATATGGTCAGGACCGGGACTGCCGCCCAATATGACCTGGTCTATGACCCGCCCGTGGACTTTGACTATTCCGATTCTGTGACGGTTGATGTAAACTGCGACGACCTTGAGAGCAACTCGATGACAGATAGCTTCAGCTTCACCATCGAGCCGGTGCCGACGTACTCGGTCTCCGGGCACATTGAGGACGGAGGCGGGACGCCGGAGGTCGGCGTGACGGTCACAGTAGGAGCCTCATCTGACGTCACTGACATCAACGGTGACTACTCGGTCACAGGCCTGGCGCCCGGCACCTACCAGGTGATCCCGACCAAGACGGATCGCTCGTTTAGTCCCGAGTTCCGGGTAGTGACCCTGGGCCCCAGTCAGGCCGGCGTGAACTTCACCTCCGCGCCTGGTTATGACATTGCCGGGGATGTCGAGGATACCGGCGCCACCCCGATGGCCGGTGTCACAATCTCTGACGGCATCCATACCACGCTTAGTCAGCCCGATGGCTCCTGGCAGTTCACTGACCTGGCGGCCGGCAACTACACACTGACGGCCACCTTGACCGGCTACACATTCACGCCAACCTCGCTGCCTGTGACCATCGGCCCCGATGCAACCGGCCTGCTATTTACAGGAGCAGTCCAGACGTTTACCATCGCGGGCTTGGTGGAAACTCCCACCGGCGGGCGCATCGGGGACGTGACGGTGGATGCAATGCAGGGTGCCACCATAGTGGCAACTACGACTACGGCCGCCAATGGCGCATACGCGCTCACCGGCCTTGCCACTGGTGTCTATGATATTGTGCCATCCAAGGTTGACTTCGGCTTTGATCCGGTGCAGCAGACAGTTAACCTGACAGCGGATCGGTCCGACGTTGACTTCATCGGCCACGCAATCTACAGTGTCACGTTTGGCCCCGGCGTTCGCTTTGTGGGGCTACCTGTGACGCCGGTGGACCCCGAGCCGCTGACCGTCTTTGGTGCAGGTGTGCCGGTGGCACGCTGGAATCCGCTGACATTGCCACCAGCCTATCAATATCCGGTGCCTGGTGTCCCGAACCCGTTCTTGGATGTCGCCCCGGGCAAGGGCTATTTTGCCAACTTTGGCTCGACCACGCTGCTGCAGGTGCCAGGAGAAGTGATGCCCCTGACAGCCTTCTCCCTGACCTGCGAACCGGGCTGGAATATGCACGCCAATATGTACGATGCGACGCTGCCGTGGGCCAACTTCTCGTTGACCGGCGCCGGGGTTGTCAAGGACTTCGGGTTCATATATGAGCCGGTCGCAGGTTACCGTCTGGTCACCGACGTACCGGGCCTTGGCGCGCTGGATGCGCTGCCGGTTAATGCTGGTGTGTGGATGCTGGCCACGGCGCGGCAGACCATCGTGGTCACCCCGCCGGCGGGGCCGTTGGAGGCAGAGGCGCCGGCG
>JALGTI010000105.1 GCA_029821455.1 Candidatus Zipacnadia bacterium
GCGCCGCTGCGCGAGCGGTTCGGCATCTTCCAGCACCTCGAATTCTACTCGCCCGAGCAGTTGACCAGGATTGTCACGCGGGCGGCCCAGGTCCTGGAGATAAAGCTGGACGAGGGCGGGGCAGAAGAGCTGGCAGCCCGCGCGCGGGGCACGGCCCGCATCGTCACCCGTCTGCTGCGGAGGGTGCGGGACTATGCGCAGATAATGAGCGATGGCACGATAGACCGGGAAATGGCCCAGGACGCGCTGGAGGCTATGCAAGTGGATGAGGTCGGGTTGGACACATTGGATCGCAAGTACCTGCGCACCATCATTGACTACTACGAGGGCGGGCCGGCGGGGCTGAATGCACTGGCGGCGACCCTGGCCGAGGACCAGGATACTCTGGAGGATGTGGTGGAGCCGTATTTGCTAAAGATTGGTTTTGTCATCCGCACCTCGCGGGGCCGCCTGGCCACCCAACGTGCCTACGACCACCTGAGCATTGATAAGACCGCGCCAGAGCCGCCCGGAAGCCAGGAAGCCCTGCCGTTGTATCCAGCGCCCCGATGGTGCGGCCGGTGGCCAGGGCCATCTGGATGAACGAAACCTTTTCCAGCGAGGTGTCACCCAGGCGCAAATGACCGGCATCAACCGTCATCTCTCCCCAGGTCGGGTCCATCTCCACCCACTGCCCGACATAGACCTCCACCCAGGCGTGGTAGTAAAAGCTGTCCCCCATCCAGGCCATCCCCGTCACCATCCGCGCGGGAACCTGAGTCGCCCGCGCCAGGGCCACCGCGAGAGTGGCATGCTCGGTACAGTCGCCTGACTTCTGGTCCAGTATTTCCAGGGCCGAGATGGGACGCGGTTCGCTCTTCACCTTCTGCAGGTTTTCGTAGATCCAGCGCACGAGGAGTTGGGCGGCCTTCCACGAGTTGGTCTCATCGCCAGCAATCTCGCGGGCCAGGCTGACAATCGCCGTATCGTCGGACTGCACCATGTCGTTACTGGCCAGATACTCAGCCAGTTCCGGCGCTTCGATGGGTAACGCCGGAGGGTCTGCAGGCGCTTCGGCCTTGGTTATCTCAACAAGCGCTTCTCCGTTCTGGGCTGTGACGGTCTGGCGTGGTGATGCGGGGATGAGCTGCGCGGCCGGCTGAGCCTGGCCACTGGCACGCAGTCGCACGTAGTTCAGTGCCTGCGGATTGTTGACGCGCCTACTAACCTCGATGGCAGGTGAAATCTTCAGTGGCGAGAATTCAGCCAGCGCCTCGGCCGCTGGCACCTTAGTCATCACCAGGCCCAGCAAGCCGGGCACCTCGTAGCGAATCATCTCTCCCTGCTCGTCAAGCCAGGAGACGATGTCCAGGTTCAGCTTCTTGCTCCGGGTGATTAGCTTGAAGGCATTTACCGTCTCGTCGCCGACCTGGAAGGGTGCCTGCTCCGTGACAGTGATGGTGTGCTGGTCAAGGCCGCCGACATCGGGGAAGAAGACCTCCATCTGGTATATGTCTCCGACCTGTAGCCCGCCCTCCAGGATGTCAATGGAGAGTTGAAGCTCGGAGCCGAAATCAGGGCCGGTCTTGAGGGTCTGCTCAGTGGTCTGGCCGCCGGCCTCGCTGACCACATGGATTGTGTCGCCCTCGACAGTGGCGCGAATATCGCGCTGCCGGCCAACCTGGTCTTCGGAGACAACGTACGATTCTGGACGCAAGTCCGGGCCATAGGTGGTGACCAGTTCGCTGTGAGCTGACAGGCTCTCCCCTGCCATCGAGATGCGCAGCACGATGCGCTCAACTACCCGGAGTTTGTAGCGACCAGCCTCTGTGAAGGCACGCGACTCGATGGAGGCGTAGCCGGCCGTCCTGCCCAGAACCTCGACTTTATACCAGGAGGAGCCTTCCAACTGCTGGTAGAGCTGCTCAGCCTGGGCGGATGTATCAGTCTGCTGGGCTACAGTAGCGGCGCGGCTGAGGCAGCCGCTCAGGGAGAGGGCCAGCGCGATGGCTGCCGGCGAGATGAAGCGCACGCTCACTGCTCCTTTGGTTGGGCAGGCTGGTCTTCGGTCTCCTCGGGGGATGACTTCTCTGCCGCCCGCAGCCGCGTGCGTCGGAAGGCTACCACTAGGTCAGGGTCGAAGCGGCTGGAGGCATTGCTCACCACTTGGTCCAACGCCTCCTGCGGTGTGAGGCGTAGCTCCTGACTATTCTCGGGATTCATCAGGCGGTCATAGGTGTCGCAGATGGCAATGATGCGCGCGTCCAGAGGGATATCTTTTTCGGTTAGGCCCTCGGGGAAGCCGCTGCCATCCCAGTTCTCGTGGTGATGAACAACACCTGAGAGGATCGGCTCCAAGAATTGCACGGGCGCGAGAATGGCGCGCCCAATCAGTGAATGCATCCTATAGAAAATGTGCTCGGTATCCTTGTCGGAACGGGCGGACAGGCCATTTTCCGAGACGCCAATCTTGCCGATGTCGTGAAGGATAGCGCCAAAACGGAGCAGTTCACGCCGGTCCTCGTCCATGCCTAGTTCCCCGGCCAGCTCGTCAGCCAGGTCTGCCACGCGCTCAGAGTGGCTGTAGGTAGCCATATCCTTGGCCTCAATGGCGCGGGTGAGGGCGCGGACGGTATCGTAGTAGCTAGTGCGGAGGTCTTCGTAAAGCCTTGCGTTCTCCAGGGCTACCGCCGCCTGGTTGGCGAAGGCAGTTAGCAGGTCAATCTCTTGCTGTGTGAAGCGGCGCGGGCGTTTGGAATAGATCCGCATCACACCGTGAATGCGCTGCTTGGTCGCCATCGGTACGCAGAGCACCGAGGAAAGGCCTGCCTCTTTGGCCGCCTCCTGATACTGAAAACGTGGGTCCGAGCGAGCATCGAGTATCTGCAGGGCCTCACCATCAAGCACCTGCCGGTCCAACTGGCTCCCCATGACGGATACGGGGCCCTTCTGCCAGTACGCATCGTTCAGACCGTGTGTCGCCGCCAGCGTCAGTTCTCCATTATCGGGCTCCAGCATCCGAATGCTGCAAGCCTTGGCGTCCATTACATCCACGGCATAGCTGGCGATGAGATCCAGGACGCGCTGGATACGCAGCGTGGAGGTGATGTTTTGAGCTACCCCGTACAGGGTCCTGGCCTCGGTGATCCGTCTGCGCAATTGAGTAGAGGTCCATGAGGAGACCAGACCAACCACGAAGAACATTAGAGCACGGATGATCACATCCAGCAAGGCTTGCGGTTGAGATGCCCAGTTCTCGATCTCCGCGTCATAGTATATGCTGGCCGGCATCCACGAGCCACAGAGGGCGGCAGCAGCCAGAGCTGTCACGATTGCGCCATAGTCGCCGAAGTAGAAGGCAGCCAGGATAATGGGTAGGTAAAAGAAGTGCACTGCAATGCCGCGGGTCCCCTGCAGGTAGACGAGGAACGTGATGCTTCCCATCGCAAGGGCGATAAGCAGACCGACGGCTAATGATGAGGCGATAGCTCTCTTCTTCAAATCGTGTGATCCTCCCAACGATTCGGATGGTCTATGACCGCTGTCTAGCGAACCTTCTGGCCCGGTTCACAATCCCGGTCCAGGGTGACCAGCGCCAGCGGCACTTCCTCACCAGCGGCCAAGATCATCCCATTTGATTCAACACCCCGGATGGTGGCAGGTTCCAAGTTTGCCACTACCACTACCATCCGGTCTATCAATTCATCCGGGCTGAAGTGCTGGGCGAGGCCTGCCACCATCTGACGCGGCTGTTGCTCTCCGATGTCAACAGTCATCTTATACAGTCTATCAGTACCCGGCACCTGCTCCACTTCCAGTACGCGGCCGGTCCGCAGGTCCATCTTCTGGAACTGTTCAAAGCTGATCATCTGGGCACTTCCCTCTTGTTCTGCTCCGGCCTCGGCTTGCTGAGCAACAAGCAAGCGCTGCTGTGCACGCTGCAGGTCAATCCGCGGAAACAGCGGCTCGCCGCGTGCAATCGTAGTGCCAGCCACCAGCCGCCCGGCCTCACAATCCTCCCACGCTGGCTCCTGCTCCTCCAGGCCCAGTTGGCTCCAGATCTCCTGGGAGACCATCGGCATAACCGGATTGATGAGTATTGCTGCAACCCGCAGGCAGTCGAGCACGTCGTAGAGCACTGCTGCCAGTTCGACGCGCTTGCCCTCTTTGTGCAGCCGCCACGGCTCGCGCGTGTCAATGAACTTGTTAGTGGCCGCAATGAGGGTCCAGATGGCCTCCAGGGCCGTCCGGAAGTCCAACGCCTCAAGGGCCGTCTCGGTCTGCGACCTGGCCGCCGCAATCTGCTCAGCCAGTCCCCCGGCTCCCGGCCCGGGCTCGGGCACCTGGCCCTCAAGATATCGCTCTACGAGTGGCAAGGTGCGGTTGAGCAAGTTGCCCAGATCGTTGGCCAGGTCGGCGTTGAAGCGGGCCAGCAGTGCCTCGGTTGAATAAGAGCCGTCCAGGCCAAAGGTTACCTCCCGAAGCAGGAAGTAGCGCATTGCATCCACCGCTACGGCAGTGGTACACCCCGAGATGCTCACCAGGGTGCGGATCTCATCATAGGGGTCTATGATTGCGCCCTTGGATTTGGATATCTTCTCGCCAGTGTCCGTTACCCACCAGCCGTGACCGAAGATGGTCTCCGGCAGCGGCAGCTCCAGAGCCATCAGCATAGCGGGCCACAGGGTGGCATGGAAGCGGGGCAGGATGTCCTTGCCCACCAATTGCACCTGCGGCGGCCACCATGTGTCCAGCTTGGCCGTGTCATCCGGATAGCCGGCTACGGTCAGATAGTTGATGAGGGCATCGAACCACACGTAGATGGACTGAGTGTCATCGCTGAGCACCGGGATGTCCCAGTTGGTGCGCGCGCGGCTGACGCAGGCATCGCGTAGCCCGCTTTCCAGGAATGCCAGTACCTCATTACAGCGGAACTCCGGCAGCAGAAAGTGCGGGTGCTCCTCGATATAACGCAGCAGGCGGTCAGTATACTTCGAGGTCCTGAAGAAGTAAGCCGGTTGCGTGATCTGCTCGGCCGGTCGCCCGCAGTCGGGACACTTACCCTCAACCAACTCAGCCTCCGGGAAGTAGGTCTCACACGGCACGCAATACCAGCCCTCATACTCGCCCAGGTAGATGTCGCCGTTGGCCTTCAGCTTTTCGAAGACCACCTGCACGGCGTGGCAATGGCCAGCCTCGCTGGTACGGATGAAGCGGTCGTGGGAAATGTGGAGGCGCTCCCACATCAGCTTGAAGTGCTCTACGATCTCGTCGGTGAACGCCTGGGGCGACATACCCCGCTCAGCGGCAGCACGTGCAATCTTTTGCCCGTGCTCGTCAGTACCAGTGGCCAACAGCACGCTCGCCCCGCGCAGGCGGTGATAGCGAGCCAGCGTGTCGGCAGCAATCGTGCAGTATGAATGGCCAATATGGGGCCGGTCATTTACGTAGTAGATAGGAGTCGTGATATAGAAACTACCTGTCCCCTGAGTATCGGAAGCCATCAAGTTATCACCTGTTAGAGCTGGCAACTCGCGCAACTGGAGGCTGTGCAACTGGCGCAAGTAGAGGCGCCGGCCACAGATGCAGTTGAACCACTCCTATTGCTGCTTCGCCCGGCAAAGGTGGACATAATCCGCTGGGTCTTCTTGCAGCCACAGTCCGGGCAATCAGCCTGTTGGTCGGCTTGCCTTCGGGGCCGAAGTAACTCAAATACGCCGGCGCACCTGGAGCACCTATACTCGTATATAGGCATCGGTTACACGCCTTCATTGTGTTGGTTGGCCGTGGTTCCTCTTACCATCAGGTGGTCTCTTCGACCGAGCGGTCCTTTGCCGCGGTCGCCGCCGTCGGGCCGGGCGCTCTTTGGCAGTGTCAGACTGCTGTTGAGGAGCTTGTGGGGCCTGCTGCGCTTGAGTCTCAGTCTGCTTGGTCTCACGTGAGCGCTGGCGGCGGGAACGAAGCCTTGGCCGCCGCCGCTTCCCGCGGCGGTGATCGTCCTGAGAAGGCTGAGCCGGTGCAGGCTCCGCGGCCGGTGGGGCTGAAGCCTTCTCAGGCTCTGGAGCTTGCAGCTCATGACCGGGCCAGCCGACCTCGGAGGTGTCCAACTCCACCATTTCATCCTCTCCGAACTGCACCAATACACGGCCCCGCAGCAACTGCACATCCTTGACCACACCGGCGCCCCTGAGAGTGGTGACCTCTGTGCCAACCTTAGGTAGTTCCTCGGCCAGTGCCTGGTAGGTATCATGTTCGTAGCGCAGGCAGCACATCAGGCGGTCGCAGATCCCGCTGATCTTGGCCGGGTTCAGCGACAAGCCCTGGTCTTTGGCCAGCCGGATGCCCACGGGCTCGAAGTCGCGCAAAAACTGTGCGCAGCATAACGGCCGACCGCACGGCCCTAATCCGCCAATAAGTTTTGCCTCATCACGCACGCCAATCTGGCGTAGCTCAATGCGGCAGTGGAAGGTCTGGGCCAGATCACGGACAAGCTCTCTGAAGTCCACGCGCTCTTCAGCGCTGAAGTAGAAGGTCAGCCGCCGGGCGTCGAAGGTATAGGCGGCCTCGATCGGCTTCATCGGCAGGCTGTGAGCGGCGATCTTTTCCTCGCAGATCTGGAGAGCACTCCGCTCTCGCTCCTGCAGTGCCTCCCGCTGGCGAAGGTCCTCGGCCGTTGCCTTGCGCATCAGCGGCTTCAGTCCAGCCGGGACCTCACCCTCAGCGGCGTCCTCATCTACGAAGACCACCTCTCCGAGGTCAACGCCTTTCTCGGTGCGAGCCAGCACTTCGTCACCTGGCAGGCAATCCACACCGCTGCGCCGGAAGTGATAGATTTTCCCGCTGCGTTGGAAAGAGACCCCGACGATGGCAGGCATCTCGTCTTCAACTGGGGGCGCCTCAGGCTCTGGCAGGTCCAGTTCGAGAACTGGGTGGCTGTCGCTTTGGCTGTTCTCTTCAGCAGCTTGTGGTTCGACCGCCGCTTCCGGCTCTTCGCTGCTGGCCGGCTGTTGGAGAATGCCGCTGTCTTCACTCATATATATCAAGCCATTCGTGTCCGCGTATTCTGATAGCACCTCATGGGTCAACCAGCCGTGCTTGCGGCTGACACAGGCGAACCCGAGGGCTGCCGGGTCTGCTCGCGGGCATCGAGTAGTTCCAGCAACTGCTCCAGGCCGCGGAACATACCCTCGCTGTCCCGGGCAGTATACCCGAAACTGATCTGATTACTGCTGAAACTGACGCGGGGGATGGCCGACCGCACTCCCTGGCGGGCCTGCCGGGCGGTAGGGCGGTACAATCCTTCACAGATACGCTGTTCGCGGGCGCTCAGCTTGTGCTCGTCGTCTATGCGCATTACAATCCGCCCGTTGCCGGCTGATACGTCGGCCACACCGACCGCCATACACGCCAGCTTGAGTCTGGCCAGCCGCACCAAGTTCTGGACAGGTTTCGGCATCGGACCGTAACGGTCCTCCAATTCCTGGCACAGGACGTCAATTTCCTGCTCAGTCTCACAGGCCGCCAGGCGCCGGTATAGCTCAATGCGAACCCTTTCGCCGGGTACGTAGCTGGCCGGGATGACGGCCTCCACTGGCAGGTCCACAGCAGGCTGTCCATCCGGCGAGGCATACGGCTCGCCCTTGAGAGCGCGTACCGAGTCGGCCAGCATCTGGCAGTACAGGTCGAGGCCGACAGCGGACATGTGCCCGCTCTGCTCTGCCCCCAGGATGTCGCCGGCACCGCGGATTTCCAGGTCGCGCATCGCCAGCTTGAAGCCCGAGCCCAACTCACTGAACTCCTCGATGGCCTTCAGGCGCTGCTCAGCCTCCTCGTTGAGCCGCTCAGGATACCGATATAGCAGATATGCGTAGGCCTGCCGGTTGGAGCGGCCCACCCGCCCGCGTAACTGATACAACTGCGCCAATCCCAGCTTGTGAGCGTCGTCAATGATGATGGTATTAACATTGGGCACATCGAGGCCGTTCTCGATGATAGTGGTGCAGACCAAGACGTCAAATTCCTCGGCATAGAAAGCTAGCATCACCTGTTCGAGGTCGGCCTCGGGCATCTGGCCGTGGGCCACGGCAACCCGGGCCTCGGGGACCAGACGCTGAACAGCAGCGGCGACGTGGCTGATGGACTGCACGCGGTTGTGGACGAAGTAGACCTGGCCGCCACGCTCCAATTCCCTGCGAATGGCTTGGCGGACGAGTTCATCGTCCCGCTCACGGACATAGGTGCGGATCGGCATCCGGCCCTGGGGCGGGTCATTGATGAGGCTGACCTCGCGGATGCCGGAAAGAGCCATATTGAGCGTGCGGGGGATAGGTGTGGCGGTCAGCGTGATGACGTCCACCGTCTCGCGCAGTTTCTTAAGCCTCTCCTTCTGCCTGACCCCAAAGCGCTGCTCCTCATCAATGACCACCAGGCCGAGGTCCTTGAACTGGAGGTCGGAGGACAGCAGCCGGTGAGTGCCAATCACCACGTCAACCGTGCCGTCTTTCAGGCCGCGGATGATGCGCTGCTGCTGCTCTCGGCTCCTGAAACGGCTGAGCATTGCAACCTCAACCGGATAGCGCGACAGGCGCTCGCGGAAGGTATTGTAATGCTGTTGGGCCAGTACTGTGGTGGGCACCAGCACTGCCACCTGCTTGCCGTCCAGCACCGCCTTGAAGGCCGCGCGAATCGCCACCTCGGTCTTGCCATAGCCCACATCCCCGCAGATGAGGCGGTCGGCCGGAATGGGCTGCTCCATATCGGCCTTGACATCCTCAACAGCCTGCCACTGGTCAGGGGTCTCCTCATAGCGGAATGAATTCTCCAGTTCGGTCACCCATGGCCCATCTGGTGCGAACGCAAAGCCCTCAGCCCGCTCGCGGGCGGCATAGAGCTTTATTAGCTCTGCAGCCATCAGCTGGGTGGACTTACGCGCGCGGCGCTTGGCTTGCTCCCAGCGGCCACTCTTGAGCGAGGTCACCTGCGGCTGGCCGCCTTCAGCGCCGATGTACTTCTGAACGCGGTCAAGCTGGGTCACCGGCACGTAGAGCTTGTCGCCGGCGGCGTACTCCAGCACCAGGTAGTCGCGCTCCATTCCCCCGACCTGCTGCTTGGATAGCCCTTGATAAAGCGCAATGCCGTGGTTGATGTGCACCACGTAGTCGCCCTCGTGCAGCTCCCGGAGCGAGGTGAGGGCAAAGCCGCGCTTGTAGACCGGCTCATCGGGGCGCTTGAGCTTCCGCCAGCCATAAATCTCGCGGCCGGTCAGGACAATCAAATTGGCCGACGGGATGGTAAAGCCGCCCGAGATGTCAATGTTCGCCGCGTTAATCAGACCGGGCTCCAGATTAAGTTCATCATCGGCCGCGTGTAGGTCGGACAGGCCCCGCGATTGCAGGACTTCGAGCGTGCGCGGTACATCATTCGTGCAGATGATGACGTGCTTGCCCTGGTGCTGCCAGTCCGACAGCCCTTCGACCAGCAGCTCGAACTTACCGCCGAAGCTGTCCACAGGCGGGGTGCTGAAGGGGAAGAGGGGTATGTTACCGGCCCAGGGCACCTCGCGCCGCAACATGCTCAAGTAGACGATGGGCCGCTGCAGACGGGGCTGCTGCAAATAGGCGGCCAGCAGCTTTGCAAGCGGCATACAGGCCGTACCCCACTGCGATAGGCGGAATGCACATCTGTCTCGAACTGCTCCCCATGGGACTGCAAGCGCATAGGTTCATCCACAATCAGGTAGGCATCTTTGGGCAGATAATCGAGGATACTGTCCGGCTGCTGGTAAATGAAGGGTAGATAGTGAATGAGCGATGGCCCCGGCCGAAGCTGTTCGAGGCGCTGGAGGTCCTCATCCATGCGCTCCCGCAGCCGCTGTGCCTCCCGCTGCTTGTCATCAGTATTAAGTTGGTCTAGCTCCCGGCGGAATGCGCTGCGGATGGCCGGTAGC
>JALGTI010000505.1 GCA_029821455.1 Candidatus Zipacnadia bacterium
GTGTGTTGTTGCTGCAAGATGGCAGAAGTAGGCGTTGCAGGGCTGCAAAGGCTTCTGTCGGCCCATCTTGCCCAGGCGATAGAGTCGTTCGTACATAATGGGGGCTAATAGCAAGACAGCCGTCGGCGCAAGAAGCTTCGATCAACTATTGACAATGTTCGGGAAAGGGTACAATATGGTGCTATCGCAGGCCACAAGGTGAATAGTTACAATGAGTTAAAGGGTGGATGTCAGATGCGTCGAAAAGATTTGCTTCTGTCAGTGACCGGTATTCTCGTTTTCGGATTCGTCATGGCACTTGTGGGCGGATGTGGCGGCGGGGGTGGTGGAACTACAATATCTGCACCCTCAATAGTTGGAACCTGGTGGCTTACAGGGGGTAAGTATGCAAACGGTCAATTATGGAATCTACAGGACAGGAATATCGAGTATGTAAGAGTGATAATAAATGCTAACGGCACTTGCGACAGGTACGATGCGTCGTGTGGTATGGCTGAAGTGCATGAGACGGCGGAGTGGGTTTATGTAGAGCCAGATAACAAGTGGATAATCAATCAAGGGACGGCTCACGAAGGCGAGCTGTGGTTCCGAAATAGCCGGCTTGAGTATAAGCAAGATAATGAGTGGTCCTACTTCGTCAAGACAGAAACGCGCAACGACAACTGCCCAACGACAGTTGGCACGCTTGAAAAGATCGAGCCATTGCCAGGAGGAGATTTCGCGTGGCCCTACTACCTGTACACGCCCTCCTCGGTATCTCAGCAGACAGAAACGCACCTGTTGGTGATGCCGAACAACACCGGGTATACCAGTGACGACCCCGCAGTTCACGAGGAAGCGGCTAGGCAACTGATCATGCGATATGAAGATCATGCTGAGAAATTAGGAGCACCATTGCTGGTGCCGACCTTCCCTCGGCCCCACACGAATTGGAGGATCTACACCCATGCGCTGGACAGAGATACTCTCTTGACAGATGATGTGGGTCTCCAACGCATAGACCTCCAGCTCATTGCGATGATTGATGATGCACGTGACAGGTTGGGGACAGCGGCGGGGACAGCGCAGGTTAGCATAGCTCCTCAAATACTCATGGATGGATTCTCCGCATCCGGGATGTTTGTGAACCGATTTGCCGTCTTGCATCCCGAGCTTGTCGAAGCCGCTGCCGTAGGCTCCCCAGGCGGTTGGCCGATCGCCCCCGTATCCGAGTGGGAACAAGAAACACTTAGGTATCCGATAGGAGTTGCGGACCTCAATGAGGTTGCAGGGGAAGCGTTCCAACTTGAGGCTTTTAGATCGGTCCCGCTGTTGTTCTATATTGGCGACGCGGATACCAATGATTCGGTGCCCTACACCGATGGTTATGATCCGGTGGATAAAGAACTGGTGTTCCGGCTCTTTGGCGAGACGCCATTGGCGCGATGGCCTATTGCCGAGCAGATCTACCAAGCAGCAGGCTGTTCAGCGCAGTTCGTTACGTATCCTGGCGTGGGCCACGAGGTCAGCCCGCAAATGACATCAGACGTGGAGGCTTTCTTGAAGAGCCACATGTAAGCCACGGAAGGCAAGGCCCCGCATAAATCCGGTCTACTTACGTTTTCCGAGTACGGTGTCGCCCTTGACCAACGGTCCTCTCTCCCCTTAGCACACGACCCGGACATTCCCGAATTGGTATCCGAACGAACCATGTAAGGCAAGTGCGCCTTCTACAGTTGTTGTCTCTTGCGGGTTGCGTGGCCCTAATTGAGGCCTTAACTCTGCAACTGCACTCCCTCCCGATTTTGTCATCCCATCAACACGGCACTATAGCGCCCAAACGGGGCGGTGCGTGGGGGCCTATCACGTCCGCACCCGCTACCGACAGGACATTCTCGTACTGCCGCACCACGCCAGCGAAATCCTGATCCTCAGTCCGATGCCAGCCGGCCGCTCGGTTCGCCTTCCGCCTTGGTAATATTGTTCGAGCGCCAGGCATGTTCCTCCCCATCCGGCGCTCGGGAGCAGATGAGGCATGCCCGAAAAATCCTCAACAGGAAAACGCGGCTGCTGCGTAGAACTGTCCAATAGCATCCGTGACGCGACTTGAGCGGCTGCCGCGCTTCCAGCCCGAGGCTGTCCACTATTGCAGTTGCCCCCTCTCCCTACGGGAGAGGGGGTTGGGGGGTGAGGGTGCCGTTGCCGTTTTCCCCCTCCCGTGTCGGGAGGGGGCCGGGGGGTAGGTGCCGTTGCAGTTACCCCCTCTCCCTGTGGGTGAGGTCGGGGGGTGAGGGTGCCTTTGCTGTCACCTGCCACAGGGCTGTCCGCCATTCTAATCGCCATACCCTTGACCGAAACAGGTGAAGATCATGACCGAAATAGTCCAACTGCAGCAGCAACCTCAGGCCTGCCTCGGCGGTCGTCTGCAACCTCCTGCCATTTCTCAGGACCTCGCCGAGCGCAGTGTTGCGCGCCTCACGCGCATCCACCTGGGTGAGGATACTGTCAACACCTGCAACCCTGCGCTAGCCGACGTGGACGGTGACGGGCTTGACGAGATCGCGATGCCGTTCAACCGTGGCGAGGAAGATGTGGTGGCCTTGTTCCGTGGCGATGGGACGAAGCTGTGGGAAACCACCGAGGTCAGGTTCTACCATTCATTCTATGATGATGACGAGCTCTACCTGCGCAGCCACTGGCATTATCGCACTCACCACCGCCACCTGCTGACACATATCTGCGACATTGA
>JALGTI010000506.1 GCA_029821455.1 Candidatus Zipacnadia bacterium
ACGTATCGCCGATGCTTACTTGCACATTGGCCAGCTTGAGAGCGCTGCTGGAGACACGGATGCCGCAATTGCGGCATACCAGGCTGCCGGTGAGGCAGCCACTGATGCCGAGCGCAAGCAGCAGGCCTTGGCAATAGCGGCCTGGGCTAGATATCAGAAAGACCAGACTGCAGAATCTTTGGCTGGACTGGAGGAGTTGGTCAAGCAGAATCTGGATTCCGCTCTGGCCGCGCAACTGGCCTTTGTCGTAGCTCACGCCCACTTCGGCGGCGAACGCTACGACGCTGCCATCAACATGCTGGAGATGCTGATCGCCCACCATCCTGAACACGAGCGGCTTGGCGAGGCTCTTTACTTATTGGGCGCATGCCACCAAAAGCTAGAGCACCGGGTGCAGGCCGAGGAGTTCTTCCGCCGCGTTCTGGCGGAGGCAGGGCAGTCTCAGTATCTTGCCCACGCCACTGCCGCCCTGGTGGACCTGTACGCGAAGGAGGGCGAGCTTGACAAGGCCCAGCAGTTGGCTGGCGCCCTGGAGGAGTCAGGTGTTGGTGCCGAGGCGCTGGCCTTCGTCCTTTACAGAGTTGCCCAGGCCCTGTATGAGGCGGAGAACTATGTGGAGGCGATCCCAGTCTACCGCAAGGCGGTCGAGGCCGCCCCGGACGGCGAGGTCGCTCCCTACGCCCAGTCAGGGCTGGCGTGGGCGAAGCTTGCGACCGGTGATGCCGCTGCTGCCGAGGCCTTTGGGGAGTTGGCCGAGCAGTACCCTGACTCAGAGCCGGCCAAGGCCGTGCCTGAAGGTCTGCTGACGATCGCTGAGAGGCTATTTGAGGAAGAAGAGTACGCCCAGGCCGAGGTGCTATATCGTCAGATTATCGAGGGCTTCCTGGAGAGCGAGTGGGTAGATGAGGCACAGTACAAGCTGGGGTGGAGCTTGCTGAAGCAGACCAAGCAGGACGAGGCCACGCCGTTTTTCATCCAGGCCGCCTCCAATGCCGACTCGCCTGCCGTGGCCGCCGATGCCCGCTACCAGGCCGCCCGCCTTCTGGCAGAGCAGGAAAAGTACGAGCAGGTGGCTGAACTGCTTGAACCATTTGGGGAGCAGTACGCGCAGTTCGAGATGGCCCCGTGGGCGTTGGTGCTGTTGGGGCAGGCTTATGTGGGGCTGGAAAAGCCCCAGCGGGCCGCAACAGCTTTCCAGTTAGTTGTGGACAAACATGGCAACCATCCAGCAGCGGCGGCGGCATTCCTGGGCCTGGGCCGGGAATACAAGCGGCAAGAGCGACTCGACATGGCCTTGCAGGCTTTCGAGAAGGCAGTGGCCTCAGGGACCGCGCAGGTTGCTATGGCAGCCCAGTATGAGCTGGCAACATGCTACCGGGACAAGGGAGACTTCAAACAGGCAGCGGAGGAATTCCTGAAGATAGCCATCCTCTACGCCGATGAACAGTTGGCCGCCCAGGCTCAGTACGAAGCCGGCCAGTGCTACGAGCAACTTCAGGATACGGCCACTGCACTTAAGGCTTACAAGGTAATCATTGATCGCTACCCAGAGCAGCAACAGTGGGTAGAGAAGGCCCAGGCGCGGCTGAATGATCCGTAGCAACAAGGAGAGATGATTGATGGACGTGCAGGGGTCGAATTTGGCTTTGATTGATTACTTCCAACGCGGCGGCGGCTGGATGTGGGCGCTGCTCGCCTGCTCAGTGATCGCGCTTGCAGTCATTCTGTACAAGGCCTACAGTCTATGGGTAGCCGGGCGCGGCGCTTCGGGTCTGGTCGAGGCGGTCAACGAACTTGTGCAGAGGGGCGAGGGCGCGGCAGCCGCAGAGAGATGCGCTTCCTCAGCGACAGCGGTCAGTGCGGTGCTGGAGGCGGTATTAGGGGCTGCTGGTCGAGGGCGGGAGGCAATTCGGGAGGCAGCCCAGATAGCAGGCTCCAGGCAGCTCGCAATGCTGGAATCTGGCCTCACCGTTTTGTCCACCGTCGCTAGCGTGGCCCCCCTGATCGGCTTCCTGGGTACGGTGAGCGGGATGATCCGCGCCTTTAACGCAATCGCAGTGCGCGGCCTTGGCGAGCCCGGAGTGGTGGCTGCTGGCATCGGTGAGGCCCTTATCACCACCGCGTCCGGACTGATTGTCGCCATACCCTGTTTCATCGCATACAGCTACTTCGCCGGTCGCGTCCAGAGCCTGGGATTGAGTATGGAGTTGGCCGGCACGCATCTGCTGAATTTGGTTTCTGAGCGCGGTGGTGAGGATGAACTTTAAGTCTCGACTTTCTATCCCCAACATCGTGCCGATGGCCACTATGGCTGACGTAGCCTTCTTGCTCATCATCTTCTTTATGCTCACCAGCACCTTTGCCAGGGACACCGGTCTGGATATCACCTTGCCGAAAGCGCTTACGTCTGAGAGCTTACCCAAGCGGGAAGTTACCATCTGGGTGAACCGTTTCGGCCAGATAAAGGTCAATGATAACTGGATAGATCCGCAGCACCTGGTGGTAGTGCTCAGGCAGGAGTTGGCGGAATCGGCAACCAGCGCTGTGACCATTCGCGGGGATGAACAGGTGCCATACGGGACAATCGTGACTGTTATGGATACCGCGAAGCTGTTTGGTGCTGACATAAC
>JALGTI010000507.1:0-848 GCA_029821455.1 Candidatus Zipacnadia bacterium
AGGTGTCAATTTACCTACCCCCTATCCTCCTCCCTGCAGGGAGGGGGAACTTACGCACCCCACACTCTCCCCCTTCCCTTCAGGGAAGGGGGGTTAGGTGCCGAATTCCTCCCATGCAATCTCCTGGGCCTCAAACACTGGCCCGTCCTTGCAGACGCGCTTGTACCTGCTAGAATTAGTAGCGCAGGCGTCTCGCTTGCCAGAATTAGTGGCGCAAGCTTCCAGCTTGCGAAAGCTTCGCGTCGGCACCACGCAGCCCATACACGCGCCCACACCGCAGCCCATCCACTGCTCCAGCGACACATAGCAGGGCAATTCGGCCGCGACACATAGCAGGGCAATTCGGCCTCCTGGCAGATGGCAGCGGTGGCCTTCAGCATCCCCTTGGGCCCGCAGGCATAGACCACATCCACATCGCTGTGCGCAATCTGGTCGGTCAGCAGGTCAGTGACCGGGCCGTGGTGACCGCTGGAGCCATCGTCGGTGGCGGCCTCGAAAAGTTCGCAGCGGGTGGAGAACTCCAGCCAACAGACGAGCAGCTCCTCGGTCCGCGCGCCGAACAGCCCACGCACATAGCAGTCGCCGGGCATATTCTGCAGCGTATCGGCCAGGAAGATGAGTGGCGCGACTCCCATGCCCCCGGCCACCAGCACCGGCCGCACCCTCTCCGTAGCGCAAGCTTCCAGCTTGCGAGAGCCTTCGTCGTCCGTAGCGCAGGCGTCTCGCCTGTGAGATACTTCATCCGGCAGCGGCCACGGCTTCCCCAGCGGCCCCAGCAGATCAACGACATCACCGGGCTCCACTTGGCACAGCATCTCGCTGCCCCGGCCCACGCTTTCCACCAGCAG
>JALGTI010000507.1:887-2458 GCA_029821455.1 Candidatus Zipacnadia bacterium
GCGCACGTGCACGAACTGCCCGGCTTGCGCCTCGGCTGCAATCTCCGGGCATTCCAGCACCAGCAGGTGATGCCCCTCCGTCACCTGCTCACGGCGTTTGAGGGTGGCGTGTGTACATTGTTTCATACGTTTCGCCCTATCACACGAAGCTCAGCGGCTCACCCGACCTAGTGGTGCGTCGTGACGCATAGTTGCGCAGCAACACCTTCCACTCGTCTGAATTCATCTCTCTTTCACAAATATCGGGGTCGGGATCGCTCTGGTCCAGTTTATAGCCTCCGTCTTGGTCAACATTCCACCGATAGGGCACCCACGGTGTGTGCCACTCTGTCCTAGGCGCGTAAGACATCCCTGTGATCCGGCGCGTACCTGTCCCGTCGAAGTACCTCAAGCTCAAGTGGTACCGGACCACGTGCTTTCGCTCTCTTTCCTCGTCAATGTCAAACTCCCAATCATCTTCCATTAGTTTGCTGTTCGCCAGCAGATTATGCCGCGGCAGTTCAAGACTCCGACACAGAATGGTTCTGTTTTTGTACTCTATACCAACATCGAGAACTGTGTGAATTGCCATGCCGGGCCCTTCGTTCTGCACCCCCCAACTTATCCAGATGGCATCTTGCGTAACGACGGTGAAGGTGCACTCGGCGATATAGAGGCGAAAGTGAGGCAGCTTATCGAGCGTTAGCTGCTGGTGCGCCGCATCTGCAGACCGCTCTGCCTGCTCTGCCATCTTCCGTGTCTCCCACGCATACCATAGGGCAACGAACCCGGCACCTGCGACTGCACTGGCCATGCTCGCCTGGAGGAGCCAGTCAGCCGAACACAGGCCGGCAATGGCGAGCATCAGCACGGCCAGCAATAGCAGGAATAGGCCGAGCCGCCAACTGGCCCATTCCAGAAGCCAAATGCGAAGCCATTCACTACACGACTTCCCCGAACGCCTGGCCGGTTGAACCATACGCTTCGCCCTCCATCTATGGCTCTCGTTGTTAGCGGTCCCCGCCGGCTTGTGCCACCAAGTTCCCCGTCCTCTCCTTCGCTCTTTCGATTCGTCTGCGGGCGGTTTTGGCTTGCTTGAGTGCCTCGGCGTGGGCGGCCTTGAGGGAGGCAAGCATCGCCTTTACGCTCTCCGGGCCGGTACTGCCGAGGCTGACCTGGCGCTGCAGGCAAGCGCGTGGGTCGCAGACTGATTTGATCTCGTCAAGCGAAAGCTCCTGGCCGCGCTCGTGTAGAATCTCCTGGACACGCTCGTGGTCGTCGAGGGTCCGGCCCTCCGCGATAAGCTGCGCCACCAGCCCGCCCACAATCTCGTGGCAGGTGCGGAACGGCAGGCCGCGCCCGGCCACCAGGAAGTTGGCAAGCTCGGTGGCGGTAGCGAAGTTCTTCCCCGCAAGCTCCCGCATGCGCTGCGTGTTGAACTTCACCGTCGCCACCATTGCCTCCAGCGCGCGGATGGTCATCTCGCTCTCGTCGAGGGCCTGCCATAGGGGCGGCTTGTCCTGCTGCAAATCCCGATTGTAGCCACTGGGCAGGGCCTTCAGCAGCGTCAGCACCTCCATCAGCCGCCCATA
>JALGTI010000508.1 GCA_029821455.1 Candidatus Zipacnadia bacterium
AGGCTCCTGGAGGGCAAGCAATACCGGCGCGTGGTCAACCACCTGGGCGTGGAGAAGGGGCTTTCGCCCTGCCCACTGGAGCGCAAGGATTGGTTCGGCTTCCAGTTGCCGCAGATGCTGGCGATAGCACGAGTGCTGGCTGAGGAGGGCTGCGAGGGCGGAGTCAAGCTGGAAGCTGAGGCGTACTGTTCAGACATATACCCCGGCTATCACACTCAGCGCCAGGAGTTATGCTACTGCGGCCACTGCTTCAATCTGTTCTTAGACAAACTGCCTCCTGAAGACCGTCCAGCTAAGAAGCTGTCGCCTGCCGAGCGTTATCCCTGGCTGTCAGCGAAGGGGCTGCTGTGGGACTATGAGATGCACATGAAAGACGAACTGGCTTCGTTGCTGCGAGAGCTTGCGGCGGAGGTTCGCAAGGTAAAGCCGGACTGCATCTTCGGGCTGTACCCCTGCGCCATTCACTGGTACAGCGACGCGGTGATCGAAGGCCTCGGGACGCCAAGGCTGCCCGTCCTCGTATACAGCGCCAGCGAGTACTACACAGGATACGTCCTCGTATACAGCGCCAGCGAGTACTACACAGGATATAACGTCACCCCGGGGTGGACCTGGAGTTCAAACTACAGCAGCAAGGACCACATCAAGCACCTCAAACGTCTGGGCGTCCCACACCTCTATTTGGGCGGCTTGTCGGTGGGAACCTATTGGCCGCGACGGATGGGCCTGGAGATGGCACGGCTGATGCACAAGGGGGATGGCTTCTGGCTGTACTGGGGTGGGACACTGCTGAGCGACGACGCGACTGCACGCATTGAGCCCAAGGGGGGCAGTGAGTACATGCTGCGGGACAAGCCCAGCCTGTACTGGCCGCAACTGAAACGCGCAAATGAGGTGATGATGCGCGAGGAAGTTCGGGGTCCAGGCGGGCAGGAAATAGTCTGGCCGATTTGGGAGGATATGACGCTTGAAGGGCCCGAGGCCGAGCCACTGGTATGGGATGCGAATGATCCGCCGAAGCGCAGCAACGGCTGGCAGGCTGAAGGGATGCTCCCGAGACTTGACGCCGAGGAGAACGCGCTACTGTTCGACCTCAATACAGTGACGCCTCGGCCCAAGACTCTCACGCTGGATTACTCGTTCATCCAACGTCCAGACATTGACTATATGTTTGGGGTGACGGTCAAGTACGAGGGTGCGCCGCTGGGGGCGAGGGTGAACCTGGGGTACAGTTACCCCGGCTACACGGAAGGCGACGGCCGGCAGATCTTTCAGTACGCCAACCGGGTCATATATGAGGAAGATGGCTGGCGGACATTGTGGCTGCACGTCCGCGCGCCGAAGGAGGAGCAGCAAAGCTGGGTGCGCCTGTATGTCCATCCCAATCCTGGCAAGGTGTGGGTGAAACGGATCATTTTGGGACCGGCAAAGACGTATGAACTTGACAGCGAAGAGATTCAACTGCCTGACGGATATGCGTGGGGATCTGTGGCCTGGCAGATTGCTCAGCCTGACCAGTGCGTGTTCTCAATAGATATCTGCGATGCGGAAACTGGGAGAGAGCTCTTGGCCGGTTTGCACGAACAGGCAGATATTGGGGACCTGACTCGTATCTACGACATCAAAGTCATCAAGCTGAGGGCCAGATGCACGGTGCCGGCAGGGCAAATCGTTAATCTAGTCGGTGCGGGCGTCGAATTTGCGCCGGTGCCGTAGCGCCAATCGCGAGTGGTGGCTGCAGGAACGCTAACGGGGATCCTACACACCCGCGCTGTGCCAGCACTCGACGTTGGCGGGGGATGAGTCTCAGACGCTGGTAGATGTCTAGGCGCTTGCGGCGGCGCGATGTCGAGGCAAGGAGAATGGTGGCAAAATGAAGCTACCCAAGCCGAAGTGGATACGGCGTGCAACGTATATCGGTCGGATACTGACGAGGTTCGGATTCGCTTCGGCCCTGCACATGGTGGGACTTGAGCGGCTTCTACCGAAGCTGCCGGAGAAGGAGGTGGATGCGGCCGCTGCCGGGTTGGAACTGCCGGTGCGCCTGCCAGGCGGTGTCCAGCCGCTCGGATCTGCTGCCTATCGAGTACATTCGCGAGCTGCGGAAGCTGCAGGACGAGGTGCCACCCTTCTCGTTTGAGGAAGCCAAACAGATTGTGGAAGAGGAGCTTGAGGGGGAGCTTCAGGAGCTGTTTGCTGAATTCGATCCCGAGCCGGCCGCATCAGCCTCCATCGGCCAGGTTCATCACGCTGTGCGGCATGACGGGCGTGAGGTGGCGGTGAAGGTGCGGCGGCCGGGCGTGGACGAGACAGTGGACACCGACCTGCAGATCCTGGTATGGGCAGCCTGGCAGGCAGAGCGCTACAGCGAATGGTGCAAGCGCAACAGGATTGGTGAACTGGCGCAGGAGCTGGCACACTCGCTGCGCACGGAACTCAACTATGAGATGGAGGCGCGGAATACGGACCTGTTGCGTAAGAGCCTGGCGGATGATGAGCGTGCCGTGGTTCCCGAGGTCTACTGGGATCTGAGCGCGCGGCGGGTGCTGACATTGGCGTGGGTGAGAGGCGCCAAGGTCACCGATGACGAAAAGCTGGAGCAGATGGGCGTGGATCGGGCCCGGGCCGCTGCTAATCTGGGGCAACTGGTGCTGGAGCAAGTCCTGGAGGAGGGCTTCTTCCACGCGGACCCGCATGCGGGCAATATCCTGATCAGCCCTGAGGAGAAGATCATTTTCCTTGATTGCGCAAACGCCACCCATATCGGCCGGCAGATGCGCGAGACGCTTGTGCAAGTCCTGCTAGCGGTCTTTGACGAGGATGCGCGGGGGGTCTGTGATCAACTGATCGAATTAGGCGCGGTAAGCGAGGATACTGACCTGCAAAACCTTTACGTTGATGTGGAAACCGTATTGTCCCGCTACGGCACGCTGCGCAGCTCTTCGGGGGTCGGTATCGGGGAATTGCTTGACCAGATGATGTCAATGATCACCGACCTTCCCGATGCTGATAAAAACAGTGGTGGTGACGGAGGGAGTCTGCCTACAACTCGATCCTGACTTCGATACTCAGGATGTCGCCCAGAATATCGCCCGCCAGATCCTGCGGGATATGGCTCATCCTCTGCAGATTATGCAGCAACTAGTGCGCACCGCGCGCGAGCTGCAGCGGCATCTGCTAGGATTGCCGCGCCAACTAAGCCAACTGCTGTCCAAGGCGCAAAGTGGCGGGCTGAAGGTGAAGTTTGAGTATGACGAGCCTGAGCGTCCGATGCGAAGCTTTGCAGCGCTGATTGACCGGCTTGCGATCAGCATCGTGGTTTCAGCCTTCATTCTGGCTGCGGCGTGGCTGCTGGCCAGCGGAGCCGAACTGCCGCCCGCACATGGAGCAGACATCATAGTCTATGTCGTCGGAGGCATTGGTACACTGCTGGGCGGCTGGCTGCTGGTCTCCATCATTAGGTCCGGGCGGATGTAGTCTGTCCAACGTCGCGATGGTAGTGCAGGGTTTCGCCAGGCGTTCGAGGGTCTCCTCAACATCGGCGTCGCTGGCAGGAACTCATGACCGACGACAAGCGCGGCGACATCCTCGCCATCAAGGAAGTGGCGTGCACATGGCCGGAGTACCGCCGGAGCGTCTGCTCCTCCGACATCTACCGGGCGGTTCTGGAGCACAATGTATGCGATATAGATCAGTTCAAGAGCTGGCTGCAAGAGGT
>JALGTI010000106.1 GCA_029821455.1 Candidatus Zipacnadia bacterium
GCGCGGGCCGAGGCGGTCCTGGAGGCAGCCGGCGCTACGCTGGACAAATTCACGGTCCTCTCTCCCGCGACCGGCATCATTGATGATACCCACGTTCGCGTTGGTGAGATGGTTAAGCCCGGGTCAGCGATTGCCACGCTGGTTGATTTCTCCGACACGTGGGTTACAGTCTATGTCCCGGAGCCACAACTTGCGCGGGTGCGCGTCGGCCAGACCGCTGAGGTCAGAGTTGATGGGCTGCCCGACCATCCCTTCCTTGGCACTGTAAGGCGCATTGCATCGGAGGCCGAGTTCACCCCCAAGTACGTACAGACTGCCGATGAGCGTGCCCGCACTGTCTTCGCGGTCGAGATCGCGCTGCCCAATGACGAGCAGCTTCTCAAGCCCGGCATGCCCGCTGACGCGATTATCACTGCTACTCCACTCCCCTGACTGGAGGCCCGCTATGTCCTCCCTGGCAGTCCAAGCCCGTGGCCTGAGCGTGAAATTTGGCGATGTCACTGCCGTTGCAGGCCTGGACCTGGATGTCAAAGAGGGCGAGATTGTTGGCCTCGTCGGCCCGGATGGTGCGGGGAAGACTACGACTATGCGGGTGCTATGCGGCATCCTGGTTCCCGATGCGGGCGAGGCAGTTGTCGCCGGTCATGACGTTCTGAGAGAGCCAGACAGGGTCAAGGCCCGGATAGGCTATCTGCCCCAGCGCTTCGCGCTGCACCCGGACCTGACCGTAAATGAGAACATCGCGTATCTGGCAGACCTGTACAGTGTCCCGGCGGGGACTTGGCAGCAGCGCCGGGATGAGTTGCTCGAGATAACCGACCTGGCACGGTTTGCGAACCGCCAGGCCGTACAGCTTTCCGGCGGGATGCAGCAGAAGCTGGCCCTGATCTGCACCCTCATTCACAGACCCGAAGTTGTCTTCCTCGACGAACCGACCACTGGCGTGGACCCAGTATCCCGTCGCGACTTCTGGCACATCCTTTACGATCTGCCCAGGCAAGGCGTCACCGTGGTGGTGACCACGCCGTATATGGACGAGGCCGCGCACTGCAGTCGCATCGCCTTTATGCACCAGGGCCGGGTGCTGGCCCAGGACAGCCCGGCGGCGCTGCGTGCGGCCATCACCGCGCGCATCCTAGAGGTCCGCTGCCGGCCCCAGCGTACCGCGCGCGAAGCACTCAAGCGTTACCCTACGATTGAGGGCGTCGAGGTGTTCGGGGACCGGCTGCGTGTTGCTGTGAGTGCCGAGGCCGACCCTGCCGCCATCAGGCGAGTCCTCGAGGAGGCCGGGGTCACAGGCCTCGATATTCGGGAGAGCGCGGCCTCGCTCGAAGACGTGTTTGTGGCGCTTGCGGTGGGCCAACAAAGCCAGGAGGACGACTCCAGGGCAGGTGAGGAGTAGTGGGCGTCGCCGTACAGGTAGATGGACTGGTCAGGAAGTTCGGCGACTTCATCGCGGTCAACGAGGTCAGCTTTGAGGTGCGTGAGGGGGAGATATTCGGCTTCCTGGGGCCGAATGGGTCAGGCAAGTCCACAACCATACGCTGTCTGTGTGGTCTGCTGCTGCCAAGCGCCGGGACGGTTGCAGTCCACGGGCTGGATGTGCGCCGCCACGCCGAAGAGATACGCGCGCAGATTGGCTATATGCCCCAGTTCTTCTCCCTGTACAGCGACCTCAGTGCTCGCCAGAACATTGAATTCTACGCCGCTATGTATGGCGTGCCCCGAGCCGGGCTACAACAGCGAATGGGTGAGGTATGTGAGCGGCTGGAACTGGGGCCGATCATGGAGCGGCCTGCCGGTAACCTGTCCACCGGCTGGCGGCAGCGCCTGGCGCTGGCCACCAGTATCCTGCACCGCCCGCCGCTGGTCTTCCTTGATGAGCCGACCAGCGGCGTTGACCCAATCACACGCCGGATGTTCTGGGAAGTGATTGATGACCTGGCCCAGGATGGCACCACCGTTTTTGTGACCACCCATGTTATGGACGAAGCCGAGCACTGCACGCGGCTGGCGATGATGCACTATGGCCGACTGATAGCGCAGGGCAGTCCTGATGAGATGCGGTCGCGGCATGCAAAGAATATGGTCGAGGTGCGAACCGGGAAGCTGTGGGACACCCTGGCGGTGCTGCAGGCCTCGGATGCGGTGGTAGAGGCTGTAGTGTTCGGCGATGCAATCCACGCGGAATGCCACGCGGCGCTCACGAATCCGGCCCAGACTGTGCGCGAAGTGTTGCGGAGTGCCAGGATCTCCGTTGAGTCGGTAGCAGCTATCCAGCCCACAATGGAAGATGTATTCGTATCGCTGGCCCGCAGGTATGGCCATCCTGAGCACGTCGCAGCAGGGGGCGATGGCTGATGAGACTGAGGCGCATGCTGGCCATCGCCAGAGCCGAGTGGATTCATAACCGCCGCGATCCGCGCAGCCTAGTAGTGATCGTGGTCCTGCCCGTGGTACTGCTGTTGCTGTTTGGCTACGGCATCAACTACGACCTGCAGCACATACCGTTTGCGGTGTATGACCTGGACGGGACTGAAATGGGTCGCAGCCTGATTCAGCAGTTCCAGCACAGCCGCTACTTCTCACTAAGGGAGGTCATCACCGACCGGCGGCGCGTGGATGTGCTGCTGGACACCGAGGAAGTAGTATTCGTGCTGGTGGTGCCCCCCGGATTGGGTCGGGACCTGGGAGCCGGACGAGATGCAAAGGTTCAGGCGCTGCTGAACGGATCTGACACGGTCCGCGCAAATGTGGCACTCGGCTACATCGAGGGGGCCATACTCGACTACTCGACGAAGCTCGGAATCGAGTTCGCCAGGCATCACGGCCTGAGCGGGACCACGCCCTTCACAGTCCACCCGATCATTTTCTACAACCCAGGCCTGGAAAGCGACAATTTCATCATCCCCGGGCTGATTGTTCTGTTGCTTGCAGTTCTGACCGCCTTGCTCACTTCAACCTGCATTGTGCGCGAACGGGAGTTGGGGAGCTTTGAGACGCTGGTGGCCTCCCCGGCCACCGCCTTGGAGATTATGCTCGGAAAGATGCTCCCCTACGCGGTCATGGCCTTCGCCGATGTGCTGTTGTGTATCATCGCCGGCCGCCTCATCTTCGGGGTGAGGGTGACAGGCAACATCTCGCTACTGCTGGCTATCAGCATCGTGTTTCTGGCAGCCTCGCTGTCAATTGGCATCCTGTTCTCTGCGTTGGCACGGACCCAGCGCGTGGCAATCTTTCTGGCATTTCTGGGAACGTTTCTGCCCACGGTGCTGCTATCGGGCTTCGTGTTCCCCCTTCGCAGCATGCCTGCTGCTCTGCAACTCATATCAAAGGTTATTCCGGCTACCCATTTCCTGGTCGTCGTTCGCTCCATCTATTTGAAGGCCTCAGGAATGGCCGTGCTGTGGCCGCTTGTGCTCATTCTGGCTGTCTTTGCAGTCACGCTGCTCGCAATCGCAGCGAAGGCCTTCAAGAAACGCATCTAGCGAGGACAAATGCTTCGCTTCATCCAGGTAATTAAGAAGGAATTCATCCATCTGCGGCGTGATCCGATGGCGCTGCGCCTCGTTATTGTGGCGCCAATCATACAGCTCATTATGTTCGGCTACGCAGCAACGCACGATGTGCGCAATGTGCCGGTGGCTGTTTTCGATGGCGATCGCAGCGCCGAAAGCCGCCAGTTGATTGAAGAGATCGAACACAGTTACTACTTCCATCTAATCCAAACGGCGGACGATCCCCGGGACATTGAGCGGCGGCTGCAGTCTGGTGAGGCGATGATTGGTGTCCAGATACCTCGTGATTTCCAGCGGAAGATAATGCGGGGCACCCCGGCGCAGATAGGCCTTTACGTTGATGGGACCGACTCAAACACCAGTGGGGTTGCCACCGCTTATATGCTGGGGATCCTGCGGCAGGGCGCGGCCAGCATGCAGATTCGGCAGGCGCGCACGGAGGGGCGCCTCAGAATGGCCCCCCCGAGCGTGAGCGTCGAGCCCCGCGTCTGGTACAACATTGATCTGAGCAGCATCAACTTTATGGTGCCCGGTGTGTTCGGGCTGATTCTCCTGGTGCTCACGGTGATGCTTGGCGGCCTCTCCATCGTCCGCGAGCGCGAAACCGGAACCCTGGAGCAACTGTTGGTCACACCACTGAAGATCTGGGAGCTGCTGTTGGGCAAGCTCGTCCCGTTCGCCCTGGTGGCGACGCTGGACGCCAGCGTCATCTTCTTGCTGGCGCTCGGCTGGTTTCATGTGGTGTTCCGGGGCAGCCTCACGTTATTGGTGGCGATGGCGCTAGTGTTCCTGGTCAATAACCTGGGCTTCGGGCTGCTCATTTCTACCCTCTCACGCACTCAGCAGCAGGCACAGTTGACGGCATTTCTGTTCATTATGCCCTCGGTACTGCTTTCGGGGTTCTTCTTTCCCATAGCCAATATGCCAGTGCCAATGCAGTACGTGACCTACCTGATACCACTCCGCTACTTCCTGGAGATTGTTCGGGGGATATTCCTCAAGGGGGCCGGTATAGGCGTGCTGTGGCCGCAGATGCTAGCCCTGACCGCCTTTGCCATCGCCCACTTCGCCGCCGGGATCGCAGCCTTCCGCAAGCGACTCTAAAGCCAGCAAACTCGATAACACCGAGATATTGTGCTCCTGCAGAGCAAGCGAACCGGTCGGGTCAGAGGAAAGCACAGCAGCCGTTTCACCAGTCCTGAATCTCCTGCGAAGGCGGTTCGAGACCTTCGAGGATATGTCGCACGACGAGCCTGAAGTCATCGTAATCAACAATTGGCAACGCTTCGCAATCTGCAAGACCCAACCGCCAAACTCATCAGCCTACCCAATGATTTGGCGGGCCTAAGCTGCCTCAGCCCAGATCAGTTATAGGCTTTCAAAGCGGTCTTTAAGCCTTTTCAGCACCATCCTGGTTCCATCCCGCTCCTGGAGGTCAGCGGCATGCACCGCCATGACCAGCCCCATTGTGTTCACCACGAGATGGGGCTTGCGCCCGTCGACTTCATTGGCCGTGTGTTGGCCACCTGGCCCGCTGTTTCCGTGGTTTTAACGCTTTGGCTATCAATTATCGCTGCGCGGGGAGTGGGCTAGTGACCGCTCTGTCTTCGCACTTGCTCGGCCCAAGCATTCATCGCCTGTTCCCAGGTGCCGTCCAGGCGCCACCAGCGAGCATAGTATTGAACCATACCGCACGGCGGCAACTCATGCGGCAGTGTCCGCCCGCTACAGCCGCTACGCCTCAAGTAGAATACGGCGTTGACTAGCTCCCGCAGTCTGGTGGTGCGCGGCCGACCGCCGGGTTTGGGCGGCGGCAGCAGCGGTTCGATAATCTTCCATTGAGCAGCAGTCAGATCGCTAGGATAAGCTCTGCATTCGGCCATCGGTAGGTATTGACCGGCTAGCGTCTCGTCTGAACGAGCTCGAGAGTACAGCCAGAATTGAGGCAGCCAGAGAGCTAATAGGTCGAGCCGAGGGATTAGCTACGAAGTGCACAGGAAATGCCACGCTGAACGGTTCGCCGTCCGAATACTTGGCGTGCTGGCGAGAAGCCATCCGGCGATTCGAAGCTATGATTTCGAACCTCGATTAGATAGATGACACTCCGCAGCTCTGCCCAAAGCATATAGACGCCACTCTGCACCAGCAGAACCGGACTCTTGCCAGACTTCCGAGTGGAAGCCGTCATCCGCGGCAACACCAGACGCCCACCCTCTGCCCACTGTACCTGCACAAAGTCTGCTCGACGGACAGGCCCCTCGACCTCTGGCACAACCATGCAGGAAGTCGGAGGTACGTCCGGGCCGTATGGCAAGCACCGAGCCAAGACTGTGGATAGCTCTTCTCCGCTCATCTTGGCGGGATGATTTCGCGTGCTGGCGCCATGACAGCCAGTAGACCCCCCTGTAGCCACTGCCACTTAGTTGCGAAGTGAGTTCACAACCGGGAGCCAGCGAAATTTTGGGGCCGTCCTTCGAGAGACTAGAGGGCGGCTCTTAGGCTTGATGTAGGACATCTCAAGCAGTGCGAGGTACTGACCGCGGGGTGGGCATCCAAGGCGACAAGTAGGTCGAATCTGAGATTCCATAGAGTCGCGCGCCAAGTTATACGTTTCATACTATTTGTCTCCTATGATGGGAAGCGATCTGACAAGCGGTATCATCGCTGGCGGCGTGCTCCAATCTTTTGCGAGGCCCAGGGCCAGTTCGGATTTCAAAGCTCCCCACCTGGGGCCCGCTGGAGGCACTAGCACTGTCAAGCTTCCCTACGATGAAATCGTTCTGCCTCATTAATGTTGAAAGCTCCCTCGCCCATCACATCGGCCGTCGGTGCGATGTTCAAGGCAGTCGGACAGGCCAGAGTCACGTTGGTCAGACCCAACGCCATCGCGATAAGCGGTCCGGCCATCGTGCGCTTCTGGCGCGACATTATGCTTACTCGCCCCTTCCTGTCTGAGCCAGGACCGTGCTCCCTCACGTATACGATGGCCGGACAGCAACACCTGCCTATCTCCACAAGAAGATGGCCGCGCCGCCATTGTCCTGCTGCTAGATGACTGGTTGGTTCTGACGCTCTTCTCCCTCGCCCCCGGGTTAGGCATCCCCTGCCGGCGCCCCACCTGCCGCTGAGCGGATAGCCATCATATCCTCAGACGAGCGCTCCCCCAGAATCATTGAGGCAATCAGCTCACTGCATACGAAGGCCGCCCCAAAACACGTAGAACTGCTTACACAATACCGGCGTGTTCTCTGGTAACATTATCAGCAGCAGAGGAGGCGAACCAACTTGCTGACACTCGTAATCCTCGTTTCCGTTGTGGTTGCCCTGGTCGTCGTTTGCTCTAAGCTCCGCGAGCACAACAGCCGGCTCTCGAGCCTCGAGCAGACAGAAGAGCAGCCGTCCGCAAAGTCGAAGAAGTGATGCCCTCGAGGCAGACCGTCAGGCGAGCAGCACTCATCACAAGCGCGTCACCGGCTGACAGCTCGCGGAGCGCATCACGGCGTGCGTACTTGGCTGACGCCCACGGGAGAGCAACATGGCCGAGACAACCGACAGCCCTCAGATAACCGAGGAGTGCCCAAAAAGCTACAAGGCATGGCTGGCCTTCTTGCTGGGCATGGCCTGCATGGTGGTAGCGGCAGCGGTGTTTGAGCGGCTCGCTGCTCGTAGTCAGGTGCGAACGGAGCAGCCAGCACAAGTAGGGATCCAGGCAGGCGTGCTGGTGGCTGACGCGGAGCTGAGGGCAGCACCAGCGCCGACGGCTGCATGGTTTGGCGCGCAGGTGCAAGATGTGGATGCTGCCCTGGCCAGAGAGCTCGGCGCGCCAGAAGGGGCCGGCGTGTTGGTGCTCAGTGTCACAGATGACGGGCCGGCGGCGCAGGCAGGCATTGCCCGTGGCGATCTGATCGTCCGATTCGACCATCGCAATGTGGACAGCGCTGTGGGCTTGGGCGAGCTGCTCGCCGAGAAGCGGGCTGAGCAGCGAGTGCAAGTGGTGTTCGTGCGGGCCCGCAGCCGTCATACGGTGTATGTGCAGTTGCAGGCTGGGCCGCCTGCGACTGGGGAGAGCGGCGCCGTAGAGGGTCAGCAGGTGCTCTCAGCCGAACCACCCGGCCCCCTGGGTATCGCTTTATCGGTACTTTCGCCCGTCCTGGCGCAGCGATACAATATCCCCGATGGCACCGCCGGCGTCGTCGTCACCTCAGTGCTGCCCGGCAGCGCGGCGGCGCAAGCAGGGCTGCAGCCTGGCGATGTCATTATGGCGGTGAACGGCACGCCGACGAGCACGATGGCAAGCTTCTTCGCTGGCCTGGACGCGACGACTCTGTTGCTTGACGTACTGCGCGAGGGCAGGCGGACTTTCGTAACACTGGTGCTGCCCGACGACTCCCCGCACGATCCGACGGCTGCAACGGCCCCTGGGATGTTGCCCACGGGTCAGCCATCTAGCAGCGATGATAGCGACACTGAAGGATTGGAGGGCCGCCCGCAGGTGATCCCGCCCATGGGCAAGCCGCAGGAACTGACGGCGATTTGAGCCTCACCGATGACGTGGGCGTATGCGCAGACAATGGCTGCGATGCTTAGCAAACACTTGACGCTCTGGATAGCGATACTTGTCGTGCTCAACCTCGTGATGCTCGCCTGGGCAGGGAGCACTTTCGGTGTCGGCTTTGGGCAGCGATTGGGGGCCCGAGCCGATGCGCCGGGGGCCGCTGGGAGCCAGCTTGTTAGCGCTGATCAGCCCGTCCTGGCCGGGGACGTAAGGGTAGATCCGAATCTGGTGCTCACCTGTACTCAGGACTCTTACAGCACGGCTGTCGCCACCGTGCGCCCGGCGGTGGTGAGCATCAAAGGCCAGAAAGCCGCGCAGGAAAACAAAGGTGACGCCCTGGCGGCTGCGAGCCCGTACCTGGACGGACGGCCCATTGAGGGGGATCAGCTCGGCACCGGCATCATCGTCGATGCCCGCGGCTATATCCTGACGAACGGGTACATCGTGGCTGGCGCCAGCGGCCTGGAGGTGCAAGTATTCAGTGCTGGTGAGCCGTGCTACTCGGCGCAGATCGTCCACGAAGACAAGGGGCTCAACCTTGCCATCCTGAGGATACGCCCGGTGGGCCCGCTGCCAAGCGCCGTGCTGGGAAACTCGGACATGGTGGAGGTCGGTGACGTCGTGATGGCCATCGGTAGCCCCTTCGGCCTGGAGCAGACCGTCACCATGGGGATAATCAGTGACACCAAGCGCACACTCCGCATCCAGGACACGACATACCGGGACATGATGCAGACGGACGCGGCTATCAATCGGGGCAACAGCGGCGGCCCCCTGGTGAACATCCAAGGCGAAGTTATCGGCATCAACACGGCCATTTACGCTCCCACAGGCGTCTTCAGTGGCATCGGCTTCGCCATACCGATCAAT
>JALGTI010000107.1 GCA_029821455.1 Candidatus Zipacnadia bacterium
ACCTCCCCGGGCTGAATGGCCTCTGCGCTCACAACCCGCACTCGCCCCTTCACCGGCTGCCCGGTGGGGTCTGACAGGATGAAGAGCACCTTGTTCTCCAGGCCGGGGATGATGCGGCCGGCCTCGGGGATGGCGTTGATGTCCAGGTCAGCGGCCGCGACCACAGCAGTGGTGGTCACCTGCTCGGCGTGGTCAGCAGGGTCGGTCACCTTGACATCGAACTGCAGGTACGCATTGCCCTGCTCGATAGGCTGGCCCACAAACGAGGCTGGCAACGTAGCCTCAAACTCATAGTGCCCTTGCGCGTCAGTCTTCCCCTCAATCTGCGCTATCTCCGTAAGCTCAACGTCGAAGGTCTTGACGCTGACCTCGACATCTGCATTCGCCACAGGCTGGCCGAAGAAATAGTCCACCTGCACGCTGCCGCTGGCGGTCTCGCCGGGCAGATAGTACGGCTTATCGGTCTCCAGCTTGATCTTGAACTTCGGCAGCACGTACCGCTCGACCGTGACCTTCTTCTCGGTCTGCTGGTCATCCAGCAGCACGCGGATGGTATACCGGCCGGTGTTCACCTCGTCTGCAAGCTGAAAATCAGCGCTGGCGACGCCATAGGCATTCGTGGTCTGCTGGGACTTGAAGACCTTATTACCCTTGGCATCGGCTGCCTCCAAGATGACTTGGCGGTCAGCGACGGCCTGCATGGTGGGCTTACGCAGGGCCAGGGCGCGGATGTGGATGAGCTGCCCGGGCTGGTAGATGGGCTTGTCGGTAGTCAGCAACACCTGGTAGCCACGCTTGATGGTGACCGTTTGCGTAGCTTCATCGCGGTGCTCGTCCTTTCGTGCGCGGACGCGCAGCTCGTACTGCCCCGGCTCCACATCCGGAATGTTGAAGCTGGCCTCCACTGTCCCATACCGGTCGGTCCGGCCAACGAAGAGGCGCTCGACATAGCCGCCATCCTGGCTTGCCAGACGAATCGAGACCAGGGCCAGGTAGGCGGGCTTGCGCTTCGCGTGGTCGGTTACCACTATCCGCAGCGCCGCCGGCCCGCCGGCCAGCAGTTCCGTCTGCCCAACCAGTTCGATACCCAGAGGGTTGAGCGGCTCAGGTTGCCCACCGGCGGGGACGACAACGCCCCACAACACCACAGCCATCGCCAGAACCACAATAACGATGGCTGCTTTCTGCGCTCGCATTTGCTCTTGCGGGTCGGTCTTCATCACTTGTGCCTCCTATCAGCTTCCCCTCCACGGTGTGCTTAGACGTTCGTGCCGCTCATACGGTTCCCGCCTGGGCGCATGCGTCGCTTTCTCAGACTCTAAATGGCGATGTCGGCCAGGCTTTCAGAAGCACCGACGGGCATGGCCGACAGCCTCACCATGGGCTGAGCTTGTCATACGGGCGACGTAGATTCCATCGTGGGACTATCTGGCGTTTTCAGGCAAGCTCCAGTTCGACCGAGGTACGGTCACCAACCGGGGTAATTATGGCTGTCTTCCCACCATCGCGCAGTTCGGCCGGCCAGCCGTCAACTAGTGCTCTGGCGAACGGGCGCGGAGAGGTGATGGCAACCTCCACGATCAGGCCATACTGGTAGATAGAGTGCAGTTGGCCGCTGATCTTGTCCCCCGTCCACTGTAATTCCCCCGTCATTCTCGTCAGGAGGTGCTCATCCAGCCCGTGAGCCGGGTTCTTGTTCTGCCCCCACGCCGACCAGGCTGATACCTCGATGCTGATGCACCCAGGGATACAGAGCGAACGCACATCGTGAAAGGCCAAGCGATAGTCGTCGTCGGCCTGCCTTGTCGCAACCATCCGCGTATCGCCCTGGATGGCCTTATTGTCTACTCTGTGACCGTCAGTAGCAAAGCCAACTATGTGTGTGGCGCCTCTGGCCTCAAATGTAACGGCAACAGTGCCTGCAGTCCGCTCCAGTTCACGCGTGCTTGCCGCGATTGCCTGTCCCTCCTCTTCTGATGCAGCCGGTGCGAGCAGTGAAAGTAAGCCGACTCGCTGTCCCTCCTCAAGTCCGGTGTGAGCATATATGCAGTCGCAGAGTCGCTCCGTCGGCACACTAGTGTAGTTGCGGAAGTTCCACGGCCAGGTGTGCTGCTCGACGCTGCCAGTGTCACAATCAGCCGGCAGGATCGCCAGCAACTGCGGCCAGGTCGGTTCATCGGTCAGCGGGAGTGGGTCGTCCAGAAGGAACGCGCGGTCGCTTAACTGCCGCGCACGGTGAGCGTGAAATAGGGGGCCAATTTCGTGACTTCCGCACAGTGACGTGGCGTCATCATAAATGGCCACAAAAGCGCCATCGCGTGCAGCCAGCAGGCTGCGGCGATAGTCCACAGCGCGGTGGAAATAGCCTCGGGCGAAATAGCTGGTCAGCATATAGGTCGGCAGGTCGGCAAGCGCCTCAATCGTAAAGCGATGGAATGGCATCTCGAAGACGTGAATATGATAATCCGGATTGTGAGTAGGAAACTCGTCCTGGCCGGCTGGCTGGACATAGAGCAGATTGTGGTACTCTGGCTGCACCTGGGGGTAGCCCTTGTCGTGTAGCAGTATCTCGCCGTCGGCAACCAGCGCCAGGATCGCCCCGTCATCAAAGTGCGAGTGCTGGCCGCCGGTGCGGAGGTTACAGGCGATGAAGGGATCGTTTGGCTCCCAGCCCCCGCGCAGGATCACCTTGTCAACCAGGTCCTCCCCCCATCGCAGCGCATTGCTCGGGTCGAAACTGTCGAGGGATTGTGTGATGTGGATATGGTGCCTGGCTCCGGTGACCGACGAGCCGAGCCGTGGCTCCTGCGGCGCGATGCTTTCGTCCATATGGATAGCTGCAAACACGGCTTCAGGGCCGTCGAGGGCCGTCAACTCAGCACTCTCTGGCGACTGGCCCTCTGCGAGTTTGGACCTGACATTCCAGTTGTGTAACGCCTGGCTGGCCCACCGATACGAGGGATTCTGATACCTGGCCGCTGCCCATTCGAAGATAGCCAGCCAGTTGAGAGAATTCCCGCCGATGCCGTGGTCGTTGCCAAATTCGAGTCCCCACCCAATCGGGCTATATCGTGCCACGCAGCGATTCAGGATACGCTCCCAGTCAATCTGTTCGTGGAAGGCGGATAGCTCCGGTGCAGCAGTGGCGTGTGCGATGACGGAAAAAATGTTGACGGCGTCGTAACCGGGCGCATCATGCACATGCCCCTGCAGCTCGGTCCACTCGGCCAGGAGCTGGCGCATAAACCTACCCCAGACTTCAGCGTGCGGATGGTCCGGGAACAGCACAGTGCAAAGACTGATGCCCATTCCCGGAATCGTTATCAGGTCGTGGGTGCGTTGGCGCTTGGCTGCATCACAGGCAATCACGAAGCGATCAGCGGCGCTCGCCAAAGCCTGCGTGAGAAGCTCATGCTCCTCGTATGATAGCAAGGCTCGATCCTCTTCGTTCACCATAAGCAACGTATGAGCCGCCAGAGGAAACTCAAAATGCATTGGGGCCAACACAACCATCTCGCCCCACGACGTCGGCGACGCCCAGGACGGTCTGAATGTGGTGCGGCGTGCTGAAGCCCACGCGGCCCGTGCGGCGGCTGCCTGGCCTGGGTTAATTGCTTTGGGCATCACTGGTTCCACGGCTTGGTCAGCTAATTCTGCCTCATCCAGAGCATAGGCGCGGGCGGCAGCGCCCAGCAGCGTGCCTGCGCACTCCAGCCAGATACGGTCGCTGGTCAACTTCCACGTAAGTGCCGACCGCCACGCGGCTCGCAGGTAGTCCGGGCAGGGCTTGTCAGGCAGGGCTAGGTCAGTTTCCTCCGTGAGGGTAATGTTATCTGCCCCGTGGTGGATCGCTGCGCGCGTCAGCAACTCTCTGGTCAGTATGTGGTCCATTTGCCGGCCTCCAAAGTCCACAAAGATACGCCTACGCCAGCCGCTACGCCGGTGCTCAGTTCACCCATCGCAAGATGGTTTCCTTCCTCGGAGGATGTTGACCGGCCACCGGCGAAATGGAGGGCGATATGAGAGTACTTCATCTGAGCCGTCTGGTCCGAGTGCGATTCGCGCGATGGTGACAGATAGCTTCACAGAGTTTGAGGCTGCGCCCGCGCCGGTTGCTGTCTGCGATGCGGTGGTGGGATTGAACCACCCGGTCTTCCTTGACAGTGGCATGCAGATCGGCCGCTTTGGCGATTATTCGTTCGTAAGCTGCGAACCCAGCGTTATATTACGCGCCTGGGACCGGCAGGTCGAACTCATTGAGGAAGGCGCGGCGCGGCACCTAGAGGCTGATCCGTTTGAAGTCCTTGAAGACCAGCTTATCCGGCGCCGTCGCGATAGAGCCGAAGCGCCTGTCCCATTGACTGGCGGCGCCATCGGCTACTTTGGCTATGACCTGGGCCGCCTCATCGAACGCTTGCCTGAAGATACGGTGGATGACATCGGCGGCCCGGAGATGTACCTGAGCTTTTACGGTGCTGTCTATGGCTACGACCACAAGCAAGAGCGTGGCTACCTGTGCGGGGACACCGAAAGCACAAGCTGGGTGGCGTTAGAGGAGGCCATCGCGAAGCTTGGAGAAGGTGCAACCGTAGACTCGGGCCCTGATTCGCGACTCGGTCAAGGCCTTCGCTGCAACTTCAGCCCGGACACGTACAAGGCAGGCGTGGCCCGAGCAATAGAGTACATCGCGGCGGGCGATATCTTCCAGGTCAACCTCTCCCAGCGCTTTGACTGTGAATTGCTGGTTGAGCCGTGGGAGTTATATAAGCGGCTGCGCTGCGTTAACCCCGCGCCGTTTGCGGCATATCTGGGTTTCGATGATATTGAGGTTGTAAGCGCCTCGCCGGAGCGCTTTATGCGGGTTAGTGATGGTTGGGTCCAGACCCGGCCCATCAAGGGGACCCGGCCCCGTGGGCCCAGGCCGGAAGAAGACGCGTCCCTGGCCGAGGAACTACTGACCAGCGAGAAGGACCGGGCTGAACTGTTGATGATCGTAGACCTGGAGCGCAATGACCTGGGGCGAGTGTGCCGCTTCGGAACGGTGCGGGTGCCGGAGCTGATGGTGCTGGAGAGCTACCCCACTGTGCATCACCTCGTCTCCACCGTCGTTGGCCAGTTGCGCGAGGATAAAACCAATGTGGATCTGCTCCGGGCTAGCTTCCCCGGCGGCTCGATAACCGGCGCACCCAAGGTGCGTTCGATGGAGATTATTGAGGAACTGGAGCCGACCCGTCGCGGCGTCTATACCGGCAGTATCGGCTATCTGGGTTACGACGGCGAGATGGACATCAGCATCGTCATCCGCACAATTGTCGTCCGCGAGGGGCGGGCATACTTCCAGGTCGGTGGTGGGATTGTCAAAGACTCAACGCCCGAGGGAGAGTACATCGAGACGCTGGACAAGGGCCGCGCGCTCGCCCGCGCCCTGCATGTGGAGGACGAGACGCCTTTTGGCTGAGAAACCCGTGCAGGAGCACGTTGGCAATATGCAGAAACAGTAATACCGCAAAGAAACCTTCTTTCCAGAAAGGGGAAGACTTATGCCTGGCATTAAGCTCTGCATTCTTGGTGGCGGGAGCCACTACACACATCACATGTTGTATACGTTCGCCTCGCACGTTGCCACCGGCGACCTGGCCGGCTCCACAATTTCCCTCTACGACATCAATGTGGAACACGCGCAACTGATGGCGGATTTCGCTAACAGCGTTGCCAAGGCCAAGCAGCTTGACTTCAAGGTGGAGGCAGAGGCCAATCTCGACAAGGCCCTCGCAGGGTCCGATTTTGTCTTCTCGTCCATACGCGTGGGTGGCTTCGACCAACTGGAGTGGGATGAGTCCGTGCCGACAGATCATGGAATCCTTGGGCAGGAGACTACCGGCGTGTCAGGGGTATTTATGATGTGCAGGCAGGCCCCGGCCATTGAGATGCTCGCAAAGGCCATCGAGAGGGTATCTCCTGAGGCTATTGTCATCAACTACAGCAACCCCTCCGGCATGGTCACCTATCTCACCGAGCTCGTCACCGACCTCAATTGCATCGGCCTCTGCGACGGGGTATATGGCGTCAAGTGGCTGATGTGCAAGCTGATGGGATTGCCGATGGAAGAGGCCATCAATATTGAGGCCTATGTCGCCGGCGTCAATCACTGCACGTGGACCTTGCAGCTTCGCTATCAGGGCGAGGACCTCTACCCTCGGGTCGGCGAATTGTTCGAAGCGGTGGACTGGAACAATGTTGATGACAAGCACCTCGAGCAGACCTACCAGGTCTACCGACACTATGGTCTGCTGCCGGGTTCGACGTACTACACACGCTACCACATGTATGTGCACGACTTCATTAGAGACTTCGCCAAGCCCGATGCCTATCGACTCTCTCACGCCCTCAGGCAGCAATCCGCCGAAATCTATCCCTGGTGCCGCAGCCAGATTGGCAAGGCTGATGCTGACTTCTCGCCCTCGATGGGTCTCGAATCGGCGCACGGCGATCAGGCGATGGGGTCACTTCACAAGATGGCCTGCGATACGCACGCTATGGAGATAGTCAATGTGGAGAATAATGGAGCCATCTCCAATATGCCGGATGAGGCGATCGTCGAGATCCCGGCGATTATGACCAGACAGGGCGCGGACCCTTACTCGATGGGCCCGCTGCCGGATTCAGTGCTGGGGCATGTGCTGTCAACTGACCTCCACTACCGCCTCTCCGTCCGCGCGGCGATGGCCGGTGATAAGGACCTGGTAATCCAGGCGGCGATGGCCTTCCCCAGTAATGTGGACCTCGACGTGATGGTGGAAGTGGTTGACGAGCTATTCGAGAAGCACAAGGACTGGCTGCCGCAGTTCGATCTGTAGCGGACAGGCGCTGGCCCGCGCTTTGGACGTGGACGCTGATGCAGCCTTAGTGCTGCAGATGCATAAGCTGCAGAGATTCAGGGGGAGGGTGTCCCGAGCATGGCCGAGAGCACCGAAAGGAACAATACATCCGCCACATCCGCGACTGTACTCATAATAGATGATAATCTGGTGATGCTGGAGGCGTGTCGCGAGATACTGGAAAAAGCCGGGTATCGTGTGCTGGTGGCGGAGGAGGGGGCAGCAGGGGTCGAAAGACTACGCAGAGAGCGCCAGGAAATTGACCTGATCATCCTGGATTGGATGCTGCCTACCACAAGCGGGGATGAATGGCTGGCCGAGATTCTCAGAATTGATCCGAAGGCCAGGGTAATCTTCGCCACCGGTCACATAGTAGACGAAGCTACGCGCCGGCGGGTCGAACCCAGGGTGCGAGGCTTCCTACGCAAGCCCTTCGCCGCCAATAAGCTGCTGGAGATTGTGCAGAAGGTTCTCGCAGAGCAGTAAGAACGGCTGCTATGACCTCTCGTTGATTGTCACGGGTTCTCTGATTGGTAGGGGCGCGTTTCATCGCGCCCCTGTGCGTTGCTAGGTCTCTGGGCGTCACGAATGACGCCCCTACTGAATACACCCAAGGGCTTGGCCTGTGCCCGTTGTTGTGCCTCCTGACTACGCTTGATGATCTGCTCACAATACCCCCGCAAAAGGGAATCTCCCCAAACGATGGCACGTCTATAATATAGTTATATAACAGAACCGTGGAAAGAAGGTGCCAGATGAAAAAGGTAACGACCGTTTCATTGATACTGGCTGTCGGGGTGCTGGTTGTGGGGTCTGCGGTGCTGAGCATCACCGCTGCAACGGACAATTCGCAAGACCAGCCGGCCGTGCAGGTTGATTCAGACAAGTGTGTGGGCTGTGGCGTGTGTGCGAAGATCGCTCCCTACACTTTCCGCATCAACCCTGACACGGGCAAGGCAAAGGTGATCAACCCGCCCGGCGACTCGCCGGAGAAGATCAACAAGGCTTGTGAGAAGTGCCCTTACGGGGCGATCACAGGCCCCTGCGGGTCGTGCAGCAGCTAACAGCCAAAGCAACCTGGGCCCACCCACCCAGCCCCCCTTCGCGCCGCCTGACCCTAGGCGGCGCGTTCTCTTTGGGAACTTGACGCGGGCGCGTTTGTTGAGTATATTGGGTGCAATCACCCGGCGCAGGCTTCTTCCCTTGACTGATCGAAGCTAAAGGAGGGCTTGTATGTGGCTCACGAATCCGACGCATCTATGCGTAACTCAGAGGAGCGGGTAAGGGTAGGTGTTACTCCTGACACCAAGATTGAGGACATTACCCGACACCGTCTCTGTTCCAAAGTGACCCGTCACCATCCAACCTATGAGCCAGATGATATTGTGGTCGCCTCTGACGGCCGTGGGGATGAACGTGTCTGTTACTACCGCAACCGCCCGCCCGGTTGGTCCATTGAAGGAAAGCTAATCTACTACTCGTACCCGAAGGATCATGGGGAGGAGTAACTCAGCTTGGCGTAAGAAGCGACATGCCCGCCAGGAGACACTGAGCTGCCAGGCGTCAAAGAGTGAGGCGATGGAGGCATTCGGGCTTGGGAAGAAGACCCAAAGCGGTCCCCAGTGTACATAGCTCTGGGTGTATTGATCGCGTTTAGCTGTCTGCCTGTGTTGCTCTACTGGCTCATTGTTGAAGGGAAACCAATCCCTCACTACTATTGTCCCAGGTGTGGTGCTGTTTGGTCTAAACTCTGACAGATTTCTTCTGTGGCGAGAACCATGCCCCGCATGTGCAGGGATGTACTTGACGTGATGTGGCGCCTTTCTAGGACCTACATCGGCGCATAGGGCAGTGTGCCGCCGCTGGCAATCATGCTAGCCACGCGATTCTAAGCTACCTTCGGTGAGGAACTGATCCATGGTCCTCCTAATTGACAACTACGATTCGTTCGTCTACAACCTCTACCAGTACCTGGGGGAGCTGGGGCAGGAGCCGGTGGTCTATCGCCACGACGCCATTAACCTGGACCAGA
>JALGTI010000108.1 GCA_029821455.1 Candidatus Zipacnadia bacterium
GCCACCGACCGGGCCGAGACCGTGCTGATGAACATCTTGCGCGGCACCGGCCTGGAGGGGCTGCGTGGCATTCCACCCAGACGCGGCCTCTTCGTGCGCCCGCTGATTATAGTGACCCGCGAGCAGACGGCAGATTATTGCCATCGTCACGGGCTAAAGTTTAGGCAAGATATTACCAACCTTGACAGTGAGGCCCATCTGCGCAACAAGGTCCGGCTGCAACTGCTTCCGCAACTGGAGGCTGAGTACGGGCCGGGTGTGCTGGAGGCCCTGTTGCGGTTAGCGGAAGCCGCGCATGATGAATTGGAGTGGACAGGACCGCTGGTACAGAAAGCGCTGACCGCGGCAAAGTCTGAGTCTGCCAATGCCTTGGATCTAGCGGCAATTGAACAGCTTCCGTCTGGGCTGCTGCAGCGTGTACTGCGGGCAGGGCTTATCGAGTCGGGATATGATGTCCGTGACCTGAGTCGGGTCCATTACGAGGCCCTGATGAGACTGATCAAGGCGGGTCAGACAGGCGAGGAAGCACAGCTCCCTGGAGGTTTGGTAGCCCGGCGTGGGTATACTGATATTGTACTGGAGAAAGCAGAGGATGCGGCTGAGCCTGTGGCGGCGGTTGAGCTGCGCCTTAGTGTACCGGGCATTACCCGGCTGCCGGAGCTTGGACTTGTAGTTCAGGCTGAGGTATCCAAGCAGTGCCCGGAGGCTCTGGCAAACAATAGCAAGCTGGCGGTCGTCCTTGATGCGGATGCGGCCGGTGAGGGCCTGGTGGTACGCAACTGGCGGGCAGGCGACCGGATCCAACCGTTGGGGATGTCGGGGACGAAGAAGCTGCAGGATCTCTTCACGGACGCGAAAGTGCCCCGACGCCAGCGTGGACGCATTCCACTGGTGGCAGCGGTGGATGGCGAGGTGCTGTGGGTGATTGGCCACTGCATCTCCGAGCGGGTGAAGGTGACGCCGGAGACCAAGAGGTGCTTGCTATTAGAGGCCGATTTGGGGGATAATACAGGCAACGAGGCCCCTTGAGGGCCTGGCACAGGAGTCAAATACTGCATGAGACGACAGAACCCTCTGGTACTGATCCTGGTATTCACGGCAATCTTCTTTGCCTTCTATATGATTCCGCGTCTGCACGATCAGGCCAAGCTGATAAATAAATACGAGGACCTCACGGAGTTCTACGCTGACTTCGATGCCGGCAAGATGGCCTCCCTCAAGATCATCGGCAATGAGCGTATTGAGGGGGAATACACACCGCAGGCGTTTGCCGGCCAGGAGCATGAGTATGGCCGGTTCGCAATCGAAGTCCAGCCGGACCCCGAGCGGGCCGACAAGTTGGTTCAGCGCGCCAAGGAGCAGAACATCAGCGTCAAGATTGACGTGCTGAGCGCCTCGTGGGCCGACAAATTGTGGCAGACGCTGAGCATCGCAATGCCGCTACTGCTAATCTTAGCAATTCTGTACATCTTCACCCGGCAGATGCGTGCCAGCGGCGGTCAGGCACTTTCGTTTGGCCGCAGCCAGGCCAAGCTGCTGGGCGACAGCCTTGAAAAGGTCACCTTCAATGATGTGGCTGGCATGGAGGAGGTCAAGGAGGAGCTGCAGGAGGTCGTTGATTTTCTGCGCGACCCTGAGAAATTCCGTGCGCTGGGGGCCAAGATCCCCCGTGGCGTGCTGCTGGTGGGGCCGCCGGGCTGCGGCAAGACGCTCCTGGCCCGCGCCGTGGCCGGCGAGGCCAACGTCGCGTTTTTCTATATTAGCGGCTCTGACTTCGTTGAGATGTTCGTGGGGGTGGGCGCGTCGCGGGTGCGAGACCTCTTTGAACAGACTAAACAGCATCTGCCGGCCATCATCTTTATTGACGAGCTGGACGCTGTTGGCCGCCTGCGCGGCGCTGGCCTGGGCGGCGGTCACGATGAGCGCGAGCAGACCCTGAACCAATTGCTGGTCGAGATGGACGGCTTTGACCCCAACGCTGATGTGATAATCCTGGGCGCGACCAACCGTCCCGACATCCTCGATCCGGCCTTGCTGCGACCGGGGCGGTTCGACCGCCATATCGTGGTGCCCAACCCGGACATTCGCGAGCGGGAGGCGATTCTGAAGCTATATCTGCTCGACAAGCCGCTGGCCGAGGACGTTGATGCCACGCTGCTGGCCCGCCGCACGCCGGGCTTCTCGGGCGCGGACCTTGAGAACCTGGTCAACGAGGCGGCGCTGCTGGCTGCCCGGCGCGACAAGCAAGAGGTGGCGATGTCTGAGTTCAACGAAGCCACCGAGCGGGTGATTGCCGGCCCTGAGCGGCGCAGCCGCGTCATCTCCGAGGACGAGCGCAAGATCCTAGCCTTTCACGAAGCGGGCCACGCGCTGGTCGGCAGTATGATCCCAGACTTCGACCCGACCTATAAGGTCACAATCTTGCCGCGAGGGATGGCCCTCGGCTACACCATCAGCCTACCTGAGGATGACCGCTATCTGATGTCGCGCACCGAAATCCTCAACCGCATAACTCAGGCGCTTGGCGGCCGGGCGGCTGAGGAGCTGATGCTGGGCGAGATCACCACCGGCGCCCACAACGACCTGGAGAAGGTGACCGAACTGGCCCGGGAGATGGTGTGCAAGTACGGGATGAGCGAGGACCTCGGCCCCATCACCTACGGCAAGGAACAGGGCCCCATCTTCTTGGGCCGCGATCTGGCCGAAGATCGCAACTACTCCGAGGAGATCGCCCGCCAGATTGATAAGGAAGTACGCGGGCTGGTGGGGGAGTGCTACGAGCGGGCTACTGGTATCCTAAAAGAGAACACGGATACGTTGAACTTGCTCGTCGAGGCGCTGTTGGAGCAGGAGACCCTCGACCAGGAGGAGGTCGCCTCGCTTATCGAAACAGGCAAGCTGCCGGAGCCCTCCACTGAGGCCAAAGAACCCCAACAGCCCACATCGCAGCCGCAAGCTGTCGCCCAGGAGCCGACCGAGGCCCCGGAGGTCGTGCCTCCTGCAACTCTCCCCGAGGCCCAGACGCCATGAGCCTCGGCCGAGGTCTCGTTCCGAGGAACTGTTGAGCTAATCTGATTGTAGCATAGGCCGTCACCAGACTAGACAATAGCGCACGCAGCACACTTTGCAGAAATGGTGATAGCAATGATGGCGGCAGCCGGCGAACTGCAGGCATTGGTATATGCGCACTTGCGGCAGGGACGACTCCAGGAAGCAACGCGGCTATGTGGACATTACCTCGACCTCTATCCGCCTGATGCCGGCATCCTCCGGGTAATGACCCTGGTATGTGAGAGCCTGGGCGAAAATGACGCAGCCCACGCGGCGGCACACCTTTGGGCGCAGACTTGTCCGGCGGATGCGACCGCTCACTACCACCTGGCTCTGGCGGAGCTACAGCGCGGGAGGTCTGCCGAGGCGCGCAGCCGCCTGGCCCTGGCCCTGCGGCTTACTGGCGGCACCCCAGAGTTGGTGGCTCATTGTCTGCGTATCATCGCTGACCTCGACGCCATCCAATTGCGGCAGATCCGTGCGCTGGCTGAAGTTGACGCCGCCTTTGCCCTCACCCTGCAGCGCGATCCTGAGGCGGCCCTGGCCGACAGGGGCTTCTCACTTTCCCAGATTGCACTGTCCAGCTTGGAGACCCTGGCAGCCCGGCAACTTGGCCATCGCGGTTATCTTGTCGGACACGCCTGAGATTGACGTAACTCCGGCTACCTGACACCCGCCCGCTCAAGCAGCAGATCATCCATCTCCCGCCGTACGCGGTCAATGTCGGCGACGCGCCGGGCACCAAGCGTCCGCTCGGCAAAGCCGTCCAGGATGACCTCGTCCACACCCAGCCGCTTCAACTCATACAATAGCTTATACTCCTGAACCCCCTGGTGCAGAGCCTCCAGGCCACGACCCGGAATTGCCCCGTATATGCACCCATGCCCCGTTTTCTGCGGGTCGTTGCTCCACGGCCAATCACAAGCGTTCAGCGCATACCAACTCGCGCCCTGCAGCTTGTACTTCCAGGCGACCCAAGGCAGCGTGCGCAGCATATCACGGCCCACAGTGGGTCTGCGTGTGTACTTGTGGCTCATGATCTCGTAGAACCACACCTGTTCGCCATGTTGCCTCATCAGTTCAATCGAACGGGGCGCCTTGTCATCCCACAGCCACCACGAATAGGGCAGCCAGATGTTGGCATATTCCAGCAGCGGCTCGACGGTGCCCTCGATGCTGCACCACTCGTTGGTCGGCCCAGGACCCCAACCCGGGTTGAATACAAAACGCGCCTCCGGCCACTTCTGCTTGATGTACTTGCACCACGCAATTTGGTTGGGCACCTTCTCGTCAGTCGGCTCATCTATGGTGTACAGCGCCCACTCATGGGGCTGAAGCTTGAGCCGCTTGATCGTCGCCCTAATGGCGGCGATGCGGTTGTCAACCTCCTCCTCATCGGCCTCCTCAGGGGGCACTCTCCACGAAGGGCCGAACACGAAGAAAAAGAACCTGAAGCCGGCCGCACGGGCTGCTTGCATATCCCCGTCTACGTGACAGGCATTTATTCCGTACTCGAGCAGCAGACGTGCTCCTTCCTGCCTGGTCGGTGCTCCAGGGATCCACTCCCAGCCGAACGTTATCAGCGGGTTCTCCTCCGGCAGTTCATAGGGTTTGACCACCAGCCACAACGGCAGCTCCACGCTGTTGCCATCCGGCCCCTGTGCGACAATGCTGCCCGCATATCTGCCTGCCTGCATACCTCGCGTGTCGGCGGTGAGCCATATCGCTACAGGGTCGCGGGGTGTCGCCGTCACCGTGGGAAACTCGTAGATGTTCTCGAAGTTCCGCATATAGCCCTTGAAGTTGTCCAGTTCGAGGACCTTGGGCTCATCGAATATGGGGTTCAGGACATATCCCACGTCTTTCTGTTCGATGAAGCCCACCACCCGCAGGCGCACATGGTTGCGCAGGTCCGTGGAGCCGGTGAGATTCAACGTTACGGTCGCCTGCTCCTCGCCCGTAGTCGCGATGGCCAGACCCTCGTGCATCCAATCATTCTGCAGGCCCGTGAGAGTCAACTGTCTGGCGACGGGTCCAAGCCTGGCAGGTAGTTGGTCGGCTGTGGCCTCTACGAACGGATGTAGGCGGTGGACCTGCCAGGCGTGGGCTGTGGAAACCCAGGTCAAGGCTGCAAGTACGAGGCTCAATACAAGTGGGTAACACATCGGTGGTATTCACCTTCGAGTCATTCTATGGCGGCTCTGACCAAGCCGCTGGTTAGTAACCCCGTGTGGCCTAAAACCCTTCATCGAGCGTGAAGTCTGCCAGGTCCACATAGGCAGGGTGCGCATCCGAAACACGCTCATTACCAATCGTGCTGATGTAAAGCTCGAGCTTGCCCTTACAGGTCTCTTTACCCGTCGTGAACAGCTCTTTTCGTTGACACCAGTCAGCACGTGGACCAGTGTACCCTATCTTCCGCCGGCTTACTTCGGTCTCTTGGGCATCATATTCGATCAGGAAGATACGAATAATGTTGAATTTCTTACCCCGGGTGCGCCACAGGAGTCTATACTCACACTCAGGTTTGACTTGAAATCTCGGAGAACGAAGTGTATGTGCGGTCTTACCAGCTAGCTGAATACGGAGGTAGCGCCTTGGCTCACCGCCGCGGCCCTCGATGATATTGTAGCTGACCTTCGCACCCAGTCCGTAGTATGTATATCCTCGCTGCCATTCGTCCGGGACCCCATCGCCATTCTCATCGCGTTCAAACGAGGAATTCAGCAGTAATATCTCCGGCTGAGCCAATCGGGCAGCAACTTGCTCTTCCTTGGCAGGATCGAACCAACCTGCCCTCTTGTCAAACCAGCGTCGAAAGTAGTACCGGGAGAGAATATTACGCCCGGCCAGTGAGTCCACATAATCGCGTATCGCGGTCGCCTTTGTGGTCACGATTTGCCAGTTCTCCGGTGTCTGGGCCTGCTGCCATTTCTCTTTGGCTGTGAAAAAGTCGCCTAACTTCCGACATAGCTCAAAGTAGCCCCGCACCCTCGCAATGCGCTCTTTGAGCTGCGGGGGGCCAGCCGCCGCCAGACGCTCGGCCTCCATAAGCTCTGGCCAGACAGTTTCGAGGATTGCAGGCGGCAGCACATAGGCGCCACGATAGCGGCAGGGCTGCTGGGCGACCAGCTCATCCAACTTTTCATAGAAGTGTTGCATTGCCGACGCGGCCGGGCCGAAAAAATCGTGAAAGAATTCCTGCGCAAGGGCATCGGTGTCCACCTCCGTATTCCACAGCAGACGGGCACTCAGATAGAAGCCAAGGCCCTGGGCCGGCCAATTCGGCAGTGATTCCTCCAGATAGCCAAGTGCGCCGGACTGATGCAAAGCACGAATGTTCTCAACGTAAACACGATAGCGCGGCACTGGCAGAGGACAGGCGCTATCGTTGTCGTGCTCGGACCAGATGAACCTACTGACCACTGCAGACCAGTCTTCTATCAGCTTTCGGTAATATGCATTGATACTGCAGTTTGGGTCGCTAATTGAGTGCAGGGGGCAAGCGCGGGAGTAATGGATCAACGAGCAGATGAGATTAGGGCGGGCCTTGAGGCCCGTAACCGGCGCATCAGTAGCCTTGCTATCATAAGCCATAAATGCCAGCAGTTTGTCCTTATATTCAGGTTTCAGACCCTCACTGACAGCATTGCAGAAATCCACCAGCCGATCACTGACGTTCCCCCCAATGCCCTGCGTGCAGAGCGGGCATTCGCAGTACCCGGCCCCATCGTTCTGGGCCAGCGAGAACATCGCTGCGTCAGGATTGTCAGCGAAGTACTTGTTAGCCGCCTCGATGGCCAGCCGCCGCACCTCAGGATGGCTGGTACAGGGTTGCCGGTTGGGGACGCGTTCCCCGTCAATCAGTGCGAACCATTCGGGATGCGCATTGAAGTATTCGGCCGGCGGAATTATGGAGGACAGATTATGCCCGGCGTTGATGCGTGCACCGCCCAGGCGATTGTGCCGCTTCCACTCCCCGAAGTCTCCGTCCTGGGGTTCGACACCCCCCGCAGACCACGGACCCAGCCGGAACGGAAAATCCGGCGATTCTGACAGATTAAGGTTCAGCAGTTCCAGGGTTATGCGCCTGGGTACAACCTCGCCAAGCTCCCCGGGCCAATACCAGCGCACACCGAGGTGATCCAGGAGTGTGCAGACGGCGAAGTAAGTCCCATCATAGGAACCGGCATCATTACCCAGTAGATACAGGTTACTGCCACGACGCCTAATGATAATGCGCTCTGGCAACGGATAAGGGCCCTGTGCTACGGAGATTCCTGCCGTGCGCTGCAGGCGGTTGCGACCAATGATGATTCGCGGCCCCGTGCAAGCCTCCGTGGGGGTGACTATCTGCAGACGGGCACCGCTCATCTTCTCAACATATGTGACTAGCAGTTCGGCCGCCTGCCTCTCTTTGTCGCTGGCTATTGCAGACAGAACGACCACTGCCTTAGGCACACCGTTTTCCACTATCAGTGGCTCCGCTGCTTGCAGCGCAGAGCAGATGGTTTCTGTGAGCACTACCATAACGATAACCATCCTGCTAGGCATCCGTGTTATCTCCCTTCAGGTGCTATGCTATCAAGTTCCCCTCCACGATGTTTCCCGTACAATTCTGCCCGGTGACCGCTGCCGTCATTTGCCCCCCATCGTCGAGGAATATGCAATCTCCTACCCGCGAGTGGGTCACGCTGTCCATTTGCACACCGTGTCCTTGCGGGCTTCGGAACGTGCAGCCGGTTACATTGATACCCCGGCAGTTGTCTAGTGTTAGCCCAGCATCCTTCCCGCAGCCGTTGAGGATGCAGCCGGTCAGCGTGCAGGCGGTGCACTGGTCGAGTTCAATTCCGCCACACAGAGGGTCGCCGTATCCCTCGTAGTCGTGAATATAGTCTATGATCGCGCCGGTGACCGCGATCTGCTGGCAGCGCTGCAGCATGATATTGCGCTTGTAGCCACCGATGTGTTGATTGTCTCCGATGGAGATGCCGCTGGCGTCGCTAATTAGAATGTTATACTCTTGGTTGGTGATGAGGTTGCCTGCGATGGAAAAAAGCCCGGCCTGCTGGCCTGGCGAGCGGCCAAACCCGGCCACACTGGGATCTTCCTCTTGGGCTGCTTGCTGTTGTTCTGGTGATAGCCCTTCAATCCTCACATTCGCCCCGCCTGGTGTCCGCGTGGCCTGGATCGTATTGCCCACAATGGCCCCTTCTCTGATGCCGATAGGCCCGGCGATTATCCAGATATCCGCTACTAGTTCGTCGCTGTCGGGATCGCGGTTGTATTCGATATCGTTGCCCACTATCTGCAGGTTGCGGACATTGCCCCGCAAGACTTTGATACCGCCGGCTTTGTTATAGCTGATATGGGAGCCATGGATGTTGATCTGGTGCAGATTGACCTCGTCCAGGAATATGCCGACGCCCCGGCAGTTGTAAATGTGGCAGTCCGAGATTATGAGGTTGCGGTTATGATTCGGAATATGTATTCCGTGTTGGCAGTTGCGGATGGTCACGCCGGTGATGATGCCCATATATGTGCCCTCCAAGCGAATCCCATCTGCCTCGGGGTTGGCCCCCACAATCTCCAGGCCTGACACTGTTGGCATAAGCTGGCTGGCGGCCACCTGCTGGGTCATAGTTGGCGGATCTGCGGTCCCGAAGTGGCTGCCAAGGATATGCAGAGCCGGCGCATTGGATTCATTTATCAGTTGCGCGCCGGCAGAACGCAGATGCGTGTGACCCCGAGCCGCCAAGTCTACAGTCAATCCCTGGGTTAGCCGGTAGGTACCAGCCGGGAAAAAGAGGCCGCCGGTTGTTGTGTCCAGCGCCTTCTGAATTGC
>JALGTI010000109.1 GCA_029821455.1 Candidatus Zipacnadia bacterium
AGTTGACGTTCAGTTCGGGCAAGGAGAGTAAGTCGGTCCCTATCAAGGTGCACTGCTATCGGGGCTATCCGTTCTTCGGTTGCACCTGGTCGGCGGCCCGGCCGCTGGGCACGGAGGCAATAAAAGCACTAGCAGAGATGGGCATCAGCCTCCACCGCATCTTCGGCCAGGCTGAGGATGAGTTTGCCACCGTTGTCGAGCCACTACCTGCCGACGTGGTCTTGGCTGTGGCTCCTGGGGCGGGGGATTTGGAGCCAGGAGCCGAGACTCTAAGCGACCTGGCGAGGGTCGGCGACCGGGCGGCGCTCGTTGGCCCGCAGATGCCGGTCGGTTGGCAAGGGTCTGAAGAGGGCGCCCTGGCAGCCCAGACCAACGCCTTCGACCAACTGCTGGCCACACTACTGCCAAGAACAGCATTGGCCAGCCCACCTTTCGACCTAACCCGGCCAGCTAGTGTGCCGGAAACATTGTCCGCAGCATTGGAGGCCGGCCTGGGTGAGAAGTTCGGCAGTATTGTGGCCAGATGCACTGAACTGCCGGGGGCTGCAGCAATCCAGGAGGCAGCGGGGAGCCGTCAGGCATACGCTCTCAGCGACCGACGCTACGATCCGGTCCTGTTGCGCGCCAGCTTGACAGAACGCGGGGCTCGCCTGCCGCTGATGCTAATCCCGGCGGTGGGCGGAATTGAGAGGGCCAGGCTGGATGCGCTGATGTTGGGACGGCTCATCGTGGACTACTGCTATCAGGGAGCAACAGGTGTCACAGTCTTCGCTCGCCCACAGGATATGGTGGCGGCGTATGGGGCCAATGAGCCTCCTGCGCTGCCCATAAGCTTGCTGGATGACAATGAACAGCCGCGCTCGGAAATCTGCGCTGTGTATCGGGAGTTGGCGTGCGAGTTAGCAGCTGCGGTGCCTCTGGTCGCCAGCCAGGAGGGCGACGGCTTCGGCGTGGGCGACGGTGCTCCCCTGACCTACAAACCATTTCTGCGCGGCAACGACGGTATTGTTGTGATGTGGAATAACAGTGGCAGATGGCTCGATGTCGCCGTCGAGACCCGCTGCAAGCCGGTCCAGATGCAGGCGCTGAGAATCTCGTACGATGGGGAACTGATACAGCGCCGGTTTATGGGTATGTTCCACTGGTCGAACGAGGCGAAAAAGAATCACCAGCCGGCGGTGTACCTGCGGGTCGCGCCGCTGCAGATTGTGGTGCTAACGCTGAAGCTGGATGGCGGGCACAATACCTGGTTGAAGCGGATAGACCGCAAGCCGCTCCCCAAAAAGGAACAGCGCCACGGTCCCGGCAGTGACCTTGAAAAGCAGTCAAAGTGGTGGGATCCGGGCAAAAAGGTAGAATGGTAGGCGCAGAAGGCGAGGAGGATTAGCCAAGCTAGCATCATACATCTGGCGGAGGGGGAGGGATTCGAACCCCCGGTACCTTGCGGTACAGCGGTTTTCAAGACCGCCGCCTTCGACCACTCGGCCACCCCTCCACAGATGGAAGTATAGAGTGCCCCAGAACCGTTGTCAAGCGTGCGGATCGAGCCGGCCGAACCGGTGGTGGCAGGGGCGCGGGGGACATGGAAGGTCATCTACACGGTCGGCAGGGCTGGGATTAACGTTGGGGGGGCGCTGCGCATCCGCCCACCACAGAAGGGGATGGTGCGCTGGGAGGTCGGGAAGGTGACTGCGGCCGCCAGTCGCCCCGGCGCGGCATGTGAGGTGCAATTGTTCGACTGTCACCCAATCAGCTACCACTGGCGTCATGCACCCATAATTCAGGTGGACCTGTGAAGACGATACAATAACGGTAACAATTGGTGAGCGGGGGGGCTACTCGCGCGGCTATCTTCTGCGCGCACGCGCACAGGAACACGCGCAACGCAATGCTGAATGGGATTTCTGGGTTGATGCGGAGGGCAACAAGTCCCTGCAGCGCGAGCGGGAGATTGACGACCTGTGGGACCAACTTAAACCTGTACTGATGGATGTGCTGCCCGCGAAGCCGACGCGTCTGGCGCTAGTTGCCCGGCAACCCGGCCCGCAAGAGCAAGACCGTCGGTTGCTTGTGGTGGCACGGGATAGGTATGACAACTTCTGCGATGACTACGAGAGCGAGATTAAGTTGCTGGGCTGCGAAAGCCCCTCCGCGATTGAGTTGACAGGTGGGCGGGCAACTGTGCGTGTCAAGCCACCGCCACAGGATGTCATCCGCTGTACTGCTCTTGACACCGTGGCGGAATTGACCGGCACATCTAATCCCATTGTATCGGGATTTGCAGACGACTACACGATCTACTTCGGCGATCTGCACGTGATGACCGGGGAGGGGATAATCGCCGGCGCACTGGAGGGAACGGAGTACGCGTACAGGTGGGCGCGCGATGTAGGTGGCCTGGATTTCTGTACGGTGACCAACAATCTGGGCCTGTTTGAACAGGACCTGCAAATGGACGACGAGTTCTACAACCCCGGGGAGTTTGTCACCATCCCAGGCTATGAGCTAGGCTTTTCGATAGGCCACAAGAATATCTACTTCCCGCATACCGATGTGCAGCAGCCGGATGGTTCAAGCCCGGAGACGTTATTCGCTTCTCTGGAAGCTGAAAGCGCCCTCGTGATTCCGCATCACACGAGCGTCTATTCGGAGTCCAGCCACAGAACGTTTTGGACTGAACACGACTTTGATACCCATAACCCCGCCTTCGAGCGGCTGATAGAGATAACGCAAGACCGTGGCTCAATGGAACTGGAGCAGGTAGGAGGGAACGTGTACTTCGGCGGCAAAGGCTCGTCGGTCTGGTCGGCGTTGCAGCGCGGTATGAGAGTGGGCTTCGTCGGCGGCACCGACAACCACCGTGCTCAGCCCGGGGAGACGCGCTCGCCGCTTAGTGGTCTGGATCCGGAAGAGGTGACCGTCGGTGGCCTGACAGCAGTCCTGGCCAGCGAACTTACGCGCGAGGCCGTGTGGGAGGCGCTATACAATCGCTGCTGTTACGCCACGCAAGGGCAGCGGACGCTGCTGGATTTCCGACTTGCTGAATACCGCATGGGAAGCGAAATAGACGGCGAAGCAGCGGAGAGATTCCACGAAATTCGCCAGTTCACTTGTCGTGTTGTCGGACAGCGGCCGGTCACGTCGGTTGAGCTGGTGCGTAGTGATGGCAAGGTCACTGACGTGTGCGCGGTGACGGGACAGCCGGTACCAGGCTTGGAGTTCTTTCAGGCGGAAATTGCAGACGAAGAGCCGATTGATGCTGCTGGTACGGGCAGCGTGTTCTATTATCTGCGAGTGACAGAGGCGGATGGGCGAATGGCCTGGTCAAGTCCGATTTGGACCTCAGTGGCGTGAATTATCAGCAAGATGCAAGTTACAAAAGCCAAATAGCGGACTGAAAGCCACTGCTGACGATACACTCGCGGATTTCGTCTGCCAGAACGAGTTGGCGTTTGTCTGTGGCACGAGGGGGGGAGAAGAGGAATTCGCCTGTTCGCCTCACCGTGTATTCTTCTGCAACACTCCTGATCCGGAATTCCTGGGGTCCACGTGCGCTGGTAAGAAGTTCACGTGCAATCCCGGAGGCGGCCGATGCGCACGCGGCGTAGTAGAAGGGCAACAGCAGCGTCGCGTCGAGGATGCCCGGCTGGAACCTGCGTATGGCCGCAAAGCGACCGCCCTCCCAGGTGTTGCACCATTCGGGATGGTCCTTGATGAACTGTGAAAGCCGACCCCCTGTGAAGCTGATGGCATCCTGGTTCCCAATTGCCTCGTCCCAGCTAACGTCGTGGTGGGCGTCACTCATGCGCCTCCAGTATCAGGAGCCAGTCGCGGAAGATGGGCGGCTTGGGCGCCTGCCAAGAGCCATCGCCATCGGCGGTGATCACCCCCAGGTCGCACTCAGACCCGTCTGAGGGGGCGATGTACGTTGCCTTGTAGCTTTCACCGCAACTCAGTCCCCTCACCACCGGCGGCGTTGCGTCCGGCATGAACACGATGATGAGCTCCCCTGGGATGCCGGCTGCGTAGGGAGTGACGAAGTTCTCGTCGGTCCAGCGGGGCTCAACCCACTCGGGATGGGGCTCGAGCCTCCACCATTCGTATCGCTCGAGGATGCTCTTGGCTAGGCCCAGTTGCCCTGAGCCGGGGAGTTGCGCGGCATCCCGCCACGGTCGGTCACCATACGACGACCCGTGAGGCGAGGGCCCATACGGCTGGCCTTCGCAGTTCACCTGCCAGATCCCGTTGGCACCATAGGTATGTCCGCAGGCGCCGGAGAGGATGCAGGACCAGAGCATGAAGCGCTGGATCTCCTCCCGCGACGCCTCGAGAATGCCTTCGTAGCAGACCTCGGAGTTGATCACAGGCATAGTGGGCTGTCGCCCATAGGAGCCCGCCACGCTGCGGATGGTGTTGGGGATGCTGGCTCGGTCTCCGTGCCCAGTCTGAAGCATGTCAAAGTCCAGTACGGAATCATCCTCAACCTGGTCCCTGCCGATGTTGGTCGGATGAATGCTGATGAGCCGGTTCCACGGGTCGATCTCCCGGACGTACCGCGCGATCTCCGTCCAGCGCTTCCTCTGCACCTTCCCGTCCCCTTCGCGATCCTCGCTCAGATAGTAGGGCATAACCCCCTCACCGGCGAGGCACCACACGACAGGGTAGGCGCTCCACCTAGCCACGAGATTGCGCCAGTGCTTCTTCGCAGCCTCAAGCCCCATCCACATCATGTAGTAGCCCCACGACCCGACAATGCACGGGACAACGCCGGCATCCACCAGAGCAGCGATACGCAGGTCCGCCATGTCGAAGTAGGCGGGGTTGATGCACGCGAACTCCGCATCCCAGGGGAACCCCGCCTCATTGGCTCCGCGCTCATCGCGGTGAGGCATATCGGGGTAGAGCCCAGCGACTATCTGGACGACACTGAAGCCCTTTGCGACCCTGTCCGCAAGCAGCTCTCTGAAGTCTTGCGGCCATCGCAGGCGCTTGCACAGTCCCATCCACCAGGTATCGCCAAGCCAGAAGAACGGCGTGCCGTCCGCGTGCTCAAAGTGCCGCCGGTCCGCCGAAACGGTCAGCGCCCCGTGCACGAGCAGTGGGTTTTCACCCTCGTATGGGCTGACTTCCAGCATGCCCTCCTGGCCATGCAGGTCAGGATTGCTCTCGTCAGAACAGATAGTCTGGTACTGGTGCTCCCCTACTTTGGGAGAGGCATAGCGAACTCGCCAGGTCTGTTGGCCAGCCCAGAACGCCGGTACACGCCTTTGCTTGCCATCTGGCTCAGTGAAAATCACGCTTAACTGGACGTCATTAAAAGGGTCAGTGTAGCCCCTACCAGAGCAGTAGCCCCACTCGCTCGTACAGTTCTGAATGGCATGGTGCATCATAGGTATGTTCTTCGCTCCTTTCATCGACACTTCTCAAATGGACACTGCTGCAAAAGCCACCTTCTATCCGGTATTATCCATAGGCTTTACTACTACGCATAGTATTCTCCACTTGACACAACAATTCTCCTCTGTCTCAGCCATTTGCGTGCAAAAAGTGAGTTTGGAACCCTCTTGACGGTCATATTATCCGAATTACGTAACCTGGGTGCCTTGCGGGCAGACGCTAGTAAGAGCGCGCAACGTGAGCCCGTCGTGATTCTCCCCTAATCATCTAGGATCAGCAACCAGCCTTTGCCAACTTCGACTGGTATGGCCTCATCCGGAGCAAACTCAGCGGCATCCTGGAAGTGGGCGATGGGCGACGCAGTCAAGGTAGCGGTGGCTGGATCCAGTCCCAGGGCCTGCCAATTGATGTCCAGGGTTACTTCAGCCGACGCGTCAGACCAACTGGCCAAGGCAACAAGCGTCTTGCCTACCTTCTGGTAAACAGTTGCCAAGACGTCGTCGCGGTTCGTGGTTACCGGACAATCCTCATCCCAGTAGCCAATCATCTCGGCATCCTGAATGCCAAACTCATCCCAAAACTTCCACATCGCGGGATGGGAGGGATGGAGCCTGCTGGTCATACCGTAGATCATGCCTCGATATGCATTGCCACCACCCTGGAGCATTTCGCCGGTCAATCCGAAGGGAATGCCCGAAATCTCCAATAGCCAGTAGTCCGGGCCGCGATCGTGGTCGAACTGCTCCCCGAACCACAGATCGTTAATGTAAGGGAAGTGCTCCATAAACAGACTGGAGGGACCGGGGTGGACCTGCTCGCCGTAACAGTCGTTACAGTGGAACTGCATGCGATAAGGGTCATTGCCGGTGGTCCGATACAGAACCTTGGCCACGCGCTGCATCCCCTTCCGGTCGTAGGTAATACCATCCAGATAGAGGCCATCAACGCCGGTGTTCTCCACCAGCCAGCGCCAGCCTTCGATACAGTAGTTGTGCCAGCGCGATAGGCCGTGCACAATGACCGAGGCATCCGTCTCGGCGGCGCCAACCAGAGGGCCCGACCAGCCAGGTACGTAGCCGGAGAGCAGATGCTCCCGGAGCCACGGATGACCCCCGGCCGAGGTGTCCACCTCGTCCATGTAGACATCTACGCCGCCCGTGGCGAAGACTTCGTCACCGAGGCTCCGCAGCGGCCACATCTCGACTACGTGATTGCTGACCGACCAGTGACCAAGGTAGTAGAGATTAGTTCCCAGCCCTCCTTTAGCCTTGAAGTTCTTGACTGCGGCGGCCAGCCGGGCAGTCTGGATGAACGGATAGCCTATGTACGGGTGCTCGGGCTCAGTATGGTGCACGTGGAGGACGGTGCTGCCCTCGGCATCAGGATTGAGGACCCTGAACTCGTATCGCCAGTCCCAGTGCTCCCGATATATGGGTTTGAAGGGCGTGACGAGGAACTGGAAGCGGAGGGCCAGTTGCTCCCCAGCCTCCATACTGCGCTCACCGGTATAGGCACGGACCAGCACTTCTTCATCGGCTTCAGTGATGTTGCAGCCGCCGTTGCTCCACACGTTGGGCATACCCTCCACGCCCAGCAATCTGCATTCCAGGCCGGCATCCACGTCACCCAACCAGAGCATGTTGTTCGGCTGGCTGCAGGTCAACTCGACTTGGGCGGGCCGGTAGCCGCCACGTTTGCCCATGCCCATCATATAGGTCGCTACTTCGCGCTTTAGAGGGATATTCAGGCTGATATCTCGAATGTCCACTGGTGCTTTGGCGTCCAGAATCACCCGAAAGACGATGCAGCCGTCGAACTCCATCCGGGTCCAGGTAGTCTTGGCGAAGAGAGCGCTATCAGCAGTAGACTTGCGCACCACTACGCCGGGCTTGGCCTTGGCGAGCTTCGTCGGACCGGGCGTCCAGTTGACTGGCCCGGCATCGGTCTCCACAATCAATTCGACCGGCGCGGCAAGCATCTCGTGCGACTCATCCGGGTTAACCTGTGATTTGTCGAAATGAGTCACTATACTCTGCGGCAGCCCCGTGTTGCCGAGTGTTACCTCCCGCCCCAGACATTTAATCGTATTACCGGCGACTTCAAGTGAGGTATACGGAGGCACTGTCTCGTCATCCAGTCCCAATGTGGAGTTGAGCCAGCGCAACCGGGAGAACCGCCACAGCTCACTGTCACCAGCATCTTCCAGCACGGGGCCACCCACATTGATACTTACCTGGACAGTTGTCTCCGGGGCCGCTTGCGGTTGTATCTTTATGGTTCCCTGATAGGTTCCGGCAGCATCTTTAGGAATTTGAACTCCGATCCACAACGGCCTTATCTTCCCCTGGCCAACTCGGAATACTTTCTGCATCGGTCGGCCCAACCAGTCTGTGCCCTCCAGATTGAAGCAGGTGATCGCCGAAGCCGGGATAGCCTTCCCCGCGAGAGATTTGAGCGCCGAAAAGGTCACTGTGAGGTTGTCGATCTGCTTGCGGGCGGCCCAGATGCCTAGCTGAAACGGGTAGTACTCGCCTGGCTGGGCGTGGCCGAGGAAGTTGCTAGTTGGGCCGCGCTTTATCCACCGCAAGGGCAGATCGTCAAACATCCGGATTGCGTATTGGCGCCCTTCGGGGAAGAGCAGGTAGCTGCGATTGGGATGTCTGGCAAGAAGCTGAGTAGTTTCTTGTTGGGTCGCGATGACCTCCATTGGGTCAAACCGATCAAATTCCGTTCGGGCTTGAATTTCGAGCACTGCGGCTTGAGGCAGCGATTTCCACTTTCCGTTGGTCAGGAGCTCAGGTGTGAGGCCATTTCGCTGCAGCCAGGCAGGATCGGCAGTATCCTCCGGAGTGAAATAAGCCCAGCTTTTACCAGGGTCATAGGGCAGGTAGTATATCGCGTAGTTGGCGGGCACTGTCGCCGGCTGGAAGACCAGATCGCCATACTCGCGGTTCACATTCGCGCGGACCACATTCATTATCCGCTCCCCAGTTGCAGTGTCAAAGATGCGAATATCTTTCTTCTCTGGATGCCGATCGCGTCGCCGCCACTGGATATGCGCCCATACCGCATCACTCGGTGTGGTAACGCGGATCAACGCTCGATGGTTACCGTGGCCGGCTTCGGGCCATAACCCGATTCCGTACCTTATGCCTTGCGCGTAGGCATTCTGCCCTGGCAAGGGCAACATACTTAGCGTAAAGGCAGCACCCATCATGACTACGACGATACGAAGTGAATCAAACATGTGTTTCCCTTCTTAGTTCTGGATAGCTGCTCGAATAGGTTTAAGCTAGCACACAAATTCAGCGCAATGCTTGAGTGTGCTTGTGCTTGCAACGACTGGTTGCTTGTCACAACCGGGATTGCCCATATCAGATTGGGCACGCATATCTTTGGCTGAACCGTCAGCCATTTGCAGCGTTGTTTCGCGATCTGAGCGCCAGAAACCTGCGCATCTGGCCGCACAAGGCTCCTCGCCTGTTTCGTAAGGTGCTGCTGGTGCGGTGATGCCACGGTCTGTCAGATGTCTTCCAGTAGCCCCAGTTGTCGGGCGGTCTCAAAGAACGAGAACGCATACGCCAGGTAGATGCCACCTTGGGCCCAGTTGTCCTCCTTGTCCCAGCCTGTGTGTGCTTCTATCAGGCGCAGCAGAAGCCGGGTCTGATGCACCCCAACCTCGATCCACTTGCGGTCGCCGGTGATATCGTACAGCGTGTTGAGCACAGGGAGGCTGTGGCAGGTTGACCAGGTGCCGGTGTTGCGATAGGCCTGGCCGTCAGCGATGAAGAAGAAGCCTGCCTCATTGCGCCCGCGTTCGAGCGTCATTTGCCCGCCAATGATGAGGGCTTCACGAGCCGCCTCGTCTCCCGTCAATCGCAAGTAATCTGCTACGCCGGTCAGGGCAATGAACAGGTGTACCGGGCTATGGACATGCTGGGCCGGGGGCAGCAGCGTCGTTGCGCCTTGGTCAATCCACAGGCGCAATCCCTGGAGCACACGTGCCCCTCCCTCAAGATAGCGCGGGTCGTCAAGAGCCTCACACAGGGCACACAGCGCAATCAGGAGCCAGCCACCATCCCGCGCCCGGAAGGCCTCTATGTCATACTCAGTGGCACAACGGAGCAGGGCGTCACCGGTCTCTTGCAGCACTGCACGAAGGCGGCCGTCACCGGTCAGCAAATACGCCAGCGCGATTCCGCTGGTCCATTCGTGGCTGATTGTGACCGGACCGGCCGTATGCCCCACGCTGTGGCAGTGTTGTCTGCCAATCAGATCAGGGTCCGGGGAGTCGTGGATAGTATCAACATCAGCTTCGTGCCGCGCGCAGGCCAGTCCGTGTAGGAGATACTCGATGCGTGCAGTGCGTAGATACTGAACCAGGAATCCGTAGGGTACCTGAGCCTCCTCGTTGCCCCAGACTACTCCTCCCTCGCCGTAGGTGCTGGTGACCTGTCTGGCCTCGTATGATTCGGCGCGAAAGTCACCCCAGTTGAGTTCACCCAGGCCCCAGACCCCCACGTTGGCACGGGTGCTAAAAGTTGTGAAGCCTGTGAAGATCGCCCTTGAAAGCTCCTCGATGAACGGTACTGGGCTATTCTGCGGAGACAGCAGCGGCGGGATAATCCCCGTCCGGTTCCAGTCATCCACACTCATTTGGGGCAGGATCGGGGTATTGATGCCTACCATGAATTCATCAAGCTGCTCCACCGATTGGTAGGGCGTGAGAGTAAGGGTGTGTGTGCGGGCAACCCCGGGGGCCAGGACGAATTCGCTTTCGATCTCGCTGGGCCACAAGGCCACTTCGAGGGTTCCCGGCGTGGCACGCAAGGCCTTGGGGAACGATTGCCACATCTCCGCCAGCCCCAAGGCCAGTCCGCTTCCGTGGATTTCAACGCCAACGTAGCCGCGATTCTTTAGCGTCTGGTCACACAGCAATTCACCGTCAGGTGCAACAATGTGTGAGTCCTGGGCATCGGTCTGGACGATGGCAGCCGGCCTGTTGGTAGTCAATGGTGCGGTGCGCGCCCAGGCCTGCGCGGTGGCGAAGCAGTACGTCGGCTGCTCGTCAGCCTCGGTCTGCGCCACGACAGCTAGTTCTTTGACGTTGATATCGGTCTCGCCGCCATCAACTAGGTA
>JALGTI010000110.1 GCA_029821455.1 Candidatus Zipacnadia bacterium
TTGGGGGCAGTCGTGACATTGATAAGCTTCAGGAACAAGCCGCAGCCGAACGTGACCGTAAGCCTGCCCGGGCTGCCTGATGCACAAACGGTTACAAGCAACCAGTATGGACGGCTAAAGGTGTACCATACTGTGGAGGGGCCGACCGTGACGCTGCCAGTGGATCAGGGCGACTTCCTGGTGGTGGATTGAGGTCTGCGCAGTCGAGCGGACGCCAGCATCAAGCCGAGGGCCGTCCAGATTATCGCCTGCATCTTCGGCCGGAAGAGGTCACCAACCCATGCGTGGGCGATGCCGCTGACTACCCATGCTACCCCGAGCACTACGCCAGCCCAAACCAGACAGTTCCCCAGCCTCCGTAGATACGAATGCCGACTGGGTCTGAATATCAGTGTGCCAATTAGCAGGCCCAGCACCAGCCCAGCCGCCGCAGGTAGAAGCAGCACGAAGTAGAGCCTGTGATAGACATACGCCGGCCAGAGTACTCGCCCGGAGCGGTGGCTAGTGGCAAAGGCAGTGATACGCTTAAGGTAGGGCGTGATCCAGACAGAGTGAAGGGAACAGTGCAGGTGCGTGTAGCGGGCGGTTGTGAACTGGGGCCAGCGGGCGGCCACTTCGCTGAGGGTCACGACCTGCACGCGCGGGTTGTCCGCGATCTTGACTACAAGCTGCTCCAGTTCGGCGAGGCTGATGCCGTCGGGGATAACCCCGGCCTCCTGAATCTCAAAGGGGTGGAAGCAGAAGACTATCAGGCATAGGTCATTGTGGGTCTCGGCGGCGGCCAGCGCCTCCGGCATTTCCACAAACCGCGCCGTAGCTGGTACGTAGGCGAGGTCGGGGTTATACGGAATGTGGTGTATCCGGCTCGAGATAATCGGTATCCCCAGCTTCACCAGTGCGTCAGTGGTCGCCGCGTCATACTGGAAGTATGGCGGCACGAAGGTGTTCATTGGTTGCCCCAGGCAACCCTCCAGCATCTGCTTGCCCTCCCTGATCATCTGAAGCTGCTCATCAGCGCCCATGCCGGCGAACTCGCCCGCAACTCCCCACCTCCCCAGGTCGCGGTGTGCATAACCGTGCAGGGTAGGCTCTACCGTGCCATCCTTGATCGCCTGCAAGAGGAACTCCAGTCGCTCCGGCGACGAGGGCAGTGGGCGTTTTTCAGAGTTCAAATCGTTGGAGGATACTGAAAAAGGGATGATAGCCACATCCAGCTTCAGCCTGTGGCGGCGGAATATCTCAATGATGCCCTGCATCGCAGGCCATTCGCTGTCATACTTGCCCTCAGGGTCGGCAGCCCGATAATCATCGCAGCGGAAGACCACCAGAATGGGCTGCGGCTCATCGGCCCCGGCTAGGCCTAGGGCCGCTCCCAGTGCGCAGCATATCAACAGCCAGCGAACCGGCGAGCGCATAGCCACAATATAGCGCCATTGGCCTTCTCAGGTCAATGTCTTGACGCTGTCGTGCGCGGATTGTAACAGGCGACCACGGAGGGTATCACCGCCCCGGAAGCGAACCTACCGACAACTACATAAATCATACAGGGCTATTGAAGCTTATGTCATTTCAAGCAGTTATTGGTCATAATCAACCCATCTCTGTGTTGCAGCGGGCGATAGCCAGTGGCCGGGTGCCCCCGGGCTACCTATTTGCTGGGCCGCCGAATGTGGGCAAGACGCTAGTGGCTGTGGAGCTGGCCAAGGCTCTGAATTGCCTGGACGAGGGGCACATGGACCCGGCGCCGGATAGCTGTGGGCAGTGTGAGGCGTGCCGGAAGATTGAGAAAGGCATTCATCCCGATGTGCGCCTGGTGCGGCCTCTGGTCAAGCTACAGGAGGACGACGACGAGAGTAAGAAGCCCAGCAAGCGCGAAAGACGTGCCGATGACTCCACCAGAGAAGTTTTCATAGAAGGGTCTGAAATCACACGCGATCAGGTAGCGGCCTTGATGACCCAGGCGCATCTGCACCCTGTGGAGGCAAGGCGCAAGGTCTTTGTCATCGAAAGAGCAGAGACAATGAATCCCACCGCCGCCAACCGGCTGCTCAAGACGCTGGAGGAGCCTCCGGGCGATACCACCTTCATATTGACCACTGCGAAGCTGCCTGATATGCTGCCCACTATCATCTCCCGCTGCCAGAGCATTCACTTCCAGCCCGTGCCTGCCGAGCAGGCGGGGCCGGCTCTGCGTGAGATGCACCCGGACACAGTCCCCGAGACCGTGGAGGCGGTGGTGGCCCTCTCGGGCGGGCGCTTTGGCTGGGCCCACACGCTGCTGTCGCGGCCCGAGGTGATGGCTCAGCGGTCGGCGCTGCTGGACCTGGCTGTCGGCTTGCCGGGCCGGCAGATGTTTGACGGAATGCGCCTGGCCGAGGACCTCATCGAGATCGCCGAGGCCTGGTGGTCAGCTACTGAAGAAGGCAAGCTTGCAGCGAAGCTCTTCAAGAGCAATCGTGACCGGGTACTTCGCACGATGATGGGCGATGTGCTGGACGTACTGCTCACGTGGTTCCGAGATATGACCCTGGTGGCCGCCGATCCTGGGACCCAGACCATAGTCAACCGCGACCGCGCTGTCCAACTGGCCGAACTGGCCGGCCGCTATCGGCCCACGGACTGCGTGCGGGCGTGCCGCTGGATTGAGAACACCAAGGTGTCGCTACGTCAGAACGCCAATCTGCGGCTGGCCTGCGAGGCGCTGATGGTGCGGCTCATCTCCCTAACAGCCATACAGCGCCGCTAATCCCCCACAAGCAGAGCAACTCTGCCTCCCAGACGACGGCCTCAAGGGCTCGGTGGGAAGAATATCTCTGGCACATCGAACCTGAGGAACTGCACGCGTCCAATCAGCAGGCTGATGCGGGCCATGACAGTGTTGCCAAAGCCGGCGCCGAAGGCAATCATCAGGAACCAGATGCCGACCCGGGAGGCCACGCCGAAGACCCCCTTGTGCTCGAGGGAGAAGTAAAAGTAGATCAGCACACAGACGACCCCGACTAACAGCAGCAGGTTATCTATACCCGTGAGCAGGTCCAGCCGACCCTCGGCCATCGGTGCGAGCGGCTGCATTGTGCTGTAAAGGTGGGGCAGGAGGCTGGTCTGGACGGTGGCCGGGATGGCCAGACCCGCCCCGATGCCCATCATAAATGCAATCGGCCAGCGCGACATCCAATCGTAACGCCTGAAGAAGCGGCTGAACATCATCAGGCCCAGCAGAGCGGGGATGATGACCCAGTATTGCGGCTGGCCGCTGGGAGTATTCTGGGGCCTGAACAGTGGGTCAATAATCAGGGGGAGCACGGCCATGTGGTAGGTGATGGCTACGCCGTAGGCGGCCGACACGCCGACAAACAGGTGCTCGGCGAACTTGTAGACCGGATTGTCAGCATACAGGAAGCTATAGATGGCCAGGGTTAGCAGTACAGCCACGCCCGTGCCAATGACTGGCCCGCTCAGATAGTACATTCCAGTTGCTACGGCTTCGCCGGGTTCCATATCAGTTTCTCTTAGCCTCTGGTCCTGGCTCGCCACATAAAGAAGGCGATGTTGCCGATAATCACCGTGAGAATGATCCACAGGTGAGCAACGGACTGCGCGGACATACCCAGCATACCATACGACGGGTGGCGGATGAGGTCTTCGTATTCGGCAGCGCCCTTGAGGCCGTTGATGAGGCCGACTATCTGGTCGGTCTGCAGGTAAGGATAGAAGTCGGTTGCCATCACTGCTGTGACCCCAACGCCCATCTTCGCCCCATAAGCCTCATGCGCGAACGCGATCCAGGAGAACGGAGCGGGCGTGGAAGACAAGGCGACGATGAAGTCAATATTATCGTAGGTCCGCACTCCCTGCATCACGGCAAGGGTTGCGGAGTTGCGCCCCGACAGGTCGGTGGGGAAGACCTTGTAGATGTTGGTGCCGATGCCCTTAATGGCGGCCGCCCCGCCGGGCTTATAACCCAGGTTGACATAATCAACGCCGTCCTGCTTACCATATTCTTCCGCAGCCTCACGGAGGGCCTGGCCGCCTAGCAGTGGCCCCTGCGGGTGAATTGCCACCCCGATGACGCGCAGGTCGCGTGACATTGCGTGCTTGCACAGAGCCACCGCCATTGGTTGCATCTCGGGTATCGAGGCCGGCCCATAATCAAAGGCGAACATCACAACGCTCTGTGCCGGCAGACCGTTGATCGTATCGTAGATGCTTTGAGTGCGGGGCGATACAACGCCGCTGCGCATCTTGAAACCTGGCACGAGGAACGGAACGACCACAGCCAGAGCAATGCCCAGGAATATCCAGCGGCGGTCAAGCTGGAGCAGGCGCTCAACAAAGCTTCTCGTTCCAGTGTCCTCCATAATCAGGAGCCACCTCCCCCACCCAGATGGGCGCGTTCAATCCCCAGGATGATACGCAGCGAGGTTGCAATGCTTCCGAGGGCCACGCCCAGAATAATCCCCCGCTTGCCCGCGATGGTGGGCACGCTCATAAGCCATTCAGTCGTCTCGCTGGCGCTTTGGGCCAGGTAGAGCGAGAACGCAACCATTACCGGAGCCACGATGATGAGCAGGCCGACGTATGGAGCCGCCTGACCGGTATGGTGGCGCAGCCAGGGGTAGACAGCCCACACGATGCAGAAGCCCAGCGCTGCCGCCCAGGCCACAAACAGACCGTGCGGGGCCAGCATATCACCGACTGGCACGCGGCCCAGCATCACGAACAGCGCGGTCAGCAGCATAATGGTGGCCTCCGGCGTGCGAGCGCGGAAAGTCCGGTATGCCGCCGATGCCACGAAGAAGGCCAGCAGGGAGAACATCGTGGCATCCAGCGGCGCGAAGACGTAGGTGAATATCCAGTCGAAAGGTGAGGGCGGGTCCAGTCCCCAGCCGATCCCCAGCACACACGCAATGATGAAGGCCAGCAGCGTCACAAAGCTGTAGCCGTAATCCCTGCGGCGGCGACGGATCTTCTCCACATGCGTGCGCAGCAGACTGCTTATCCCCAGTACCAGAGCGAAGGCGCCCACAATTCGCGCCCAGTTGAGTAGCTCCTCTTCCAGGCGATCGCTCCAATAATGGGGGATGAAGAACTTCACCAGCATTATCATGCCGGCGATGAAACAGATTGCGATGGGGACCTGGACCTTCAACTGTTATGTCCTCTTACAGAAATGTTATTGCGTATTGAAGAACTCGACAAATGTCTGCAACCAGCTATGCGGGCTGAAGACGCCGATGGTGGTCGCAATCGTACCGGCCACCAACAGCAGTACGAAGATGACCTTGCCGATGTCCTGGCCCTTCAGTTGCGCCAGCAGGACCGGGGCGCGAGAGAGATACGCCCCCGCTGCATAAAGCTCCTCACCCATCAGCGTGTAGTCGCAAGCAGTGATGAAGAACGGAAGCTGGGTATCGGCATCAGTGCCGGCAATCTGGATGGCCCCGGTGTAGTTGCCGGTCTCGGCCAGGATCAAAGACTCGGCTGCGAAGTAGCCCATATAGAAGTTGGCTGCCGGTCGCTCACGCATCATAATCCCATCCACAGCAGCCACATAGCTGAACTGGCTGTCGGTTATGTAGAAGATATTGTCCTGGTTGTAAGCATCCGGGCGACCGGCCTCTACGTAGGCCTCCCGCACAATCTCTCGTTCTGCGGCCATCACCAGTGGCTCGTTACATGGCACCAGAATGTCCGTCTCATAGGCGGCGGTGCGCTTGGCCAGGTGGCCGAGAATTAGCATCGCCGCGATGGTGGCAATGTCACTGACCCCACCCAGGCCTGATATATAGAGAATAGGCTTGCCCATCTCGGTGGCCCGGCCAATGGCGTCATTGACTGCCTCTAGGCCAGCGATCGGCCGGATGTACATCTCCCGCCGCCTGGCAAAGTACAGCGCCAGCAGAAAGACGGCGCTTATCAGCACCACACCCACCAGCCGGTTGCTCAGCTTCGGGTCGTACCACCTGCCCACGGGTCTGATTGGTTCGGACGATTGAGCGGAGGCCACCTCAGGCTCGAGTGGTTTGCCCACGGGCATATCGAGGGCTGCAGCCAGTGGGACGACGGGGACCTCGACAGGTGGGGAGATCCGCGCCGTCGGTCTCGACACAACCTCTGGCGTGCCGAGAGTGACGGGCCTGGGAAGGAGGATCACGGCCTCGTCGACCCAAAGCTTCGCCTCTCCGATTGTGGCACGCACACGTTTGCCAGCTAATGTGGTTTCTATGGTGTGTGCGACGGAATCGAACTCTACATCTGCTTCCTCTGCCACAGCAATGGCCGCGAGGTCAATGACGGGCACCTCATCGCGCAAGACAGTGGGCACCTCGGGACCCAGGCGGCCTTCGGTAGGTGGCCTCTGGCCAGGAACAAGCCAATCCACCCCCTCAGGAGCATAAATCGCATCCATGCGCACCAGATACGCGCGGTTGGGCAGCAAGCCAGAAGCTGTACACTCCAACATCTCTGCGAACGGGGGCACAAGCAGTTCTGAGAACTTGGGTTCTTCTTGGCCAACCTCTAGCGACCAGCACGCATAGGCAACCAATTCCCAACCCTCAGCCGGTGGCTCCTCGGGGGGCAGACCGGTCACCTTGAGTTGTGTGCCGGCTAAGTCCTCCTCATCGTCTCTGACAGCAATGTCCCGAGGAGGCGCAAGCCACGGCTCGTCTGCCCAGAGATGACCACTGCCCAGGCAGACAACTAGTATTACGAGGATGCCGGCGAGGCGTTGAGTTGGAGTTGATAGGCTGGTCATACTTCAATCAGCTCCACGTTAGCCCTGGGCACGATGACCTCGCGCCCGTCTTGCAGCCGGGCCCGGAGGACCCGCACTTGCGACTCGGTCACGATTGTCTGTAGCGCCTCGGGTAACTCTGCAACTGTCGCGAGCATTCCGAAGTATGGGTCGCGGATGAGCCGAATCTGCTGGCCGATCGCGAGGTTCGTTTCCTGACGGATTCGCGCGGCTTCTGAGCCGGCCGGACCGTACGAAATGATGACCTCCGGCCTGATAACCCCGGCGCGTATCTGGGTTGCGCCATTTATGGAGGCCTGCTGGCCCTCATAGTCGCTGAGGAGGCTAAAAGCGCGCTCTGACATCGCGATGCGGCCAAAGCCCTCGGTGATAATAATGGTGAGCGGCTTATCCTCCTGGCCCGTGATGGCGACGCCCAGGGAATAGCCCAGGAAGCGGTCAAGGTCGGTGTCGTTGATGCCACCACACACCACACCGGCGGCACCGGCGGCGATAGCAGCCTCGAGGGCCTCGTAGGTTACCAGGCAGCCCCCCACAAGCACCTTGCCGGCGCAATCATCGTCTATGCGGTCGGCGTCCAGCACCTCATCCGGCGACTGGACGAGACATCGCAGCTCCCCGTAGGCCTCCCGGCCCAGCCCGAGGATGCCCTGCAGCAGCGCACCATGGCATTCGATGGTCGCCCCTTGACTCTCAGCCACTTCCACAACCGTCCCGGAGATATAGGCCTTGACCTCCACGGGTAGAGGATGACCGCGCAGGAGCATCTGCCCGGTCACGCCGCTGATGCTCTCTACTAACCCGGAGATGGGCGAGCGGGCGAGGGAGTGAAAGATGCCCCACAGGGCCTTGGTCTCGGCTATCAGGTCACCAGCTTCCACCCGGTCGCCCTCGCTCACGACCGAGGCGGCGGGAACCTCTTCGGGTGGGATATTCAGCTCGTGGGCGACGTTGACAGTTGCCACATTACCCGGCAGTTCGGTTGCGGCGACGATATCCTGCGCCTGGACAATCTGGCCCGGTTCCACAACCACGGCCCCAGGCAGCGGAAGTCGTCGCTGCTTGCGGATCAGCGTCTCAGCGGTGACCGTCAGCCCAGGTGTGTAGCCTTGTGCCATTTGCATCTATCCTGACTCGGGATATGCGTTTACTGCGGCTTGCCACTTGCGCACAGCCGCCAGACGCTCGCTTTCGTTCGCAGGAAAGGGTAGCGCTCGGCCACGCGCATCGATGATGAGACCGACCACGCCTCCTGTGATTGAGCGACTAACAGGCCGGCCTCGCCCCGCACCGAGGTCAAACGCCCGGGCCGGCCGGGCGGTGACGTTATAGGTTGCCTCAGGCTCAAGTTTAACCAGCCGAATCTCGCCGCAAGGAACCGCAAGCGACTGCCCTGTCTGCTCTATCGCAACCTCAACACAGGAACCACCCTGGCGGCCCGTGCCAACGGGCGCGATGCAAGCGCCCAGCCGCACCAGGCAGTCGCGCTGGAAGACCTGCGAAGCCGCCTGTGGATGAACGCCGGCCAGAACGCCGAGCTGCGGCATCATAAAGATGCTATCCACCGCCAGCTCGGTGATGCCCTCGGGCAGGAATGCGTCAATCAGCATCATCGCCGCCTGGCTGCGGCGCGGCGCATGCGAGAGCACGCCCCCTGAGCCGACCAGCAAGTCCAGATCCATCATATCCACGAGGCTTATCTCGCCTGCCCGGGTCTGATCGAAGGCGTCGGCGATGTCTCGCGCCTGCTGGACACCCTTCAGGCCGGTAGCAAGCAGCTTGTGTTGGTCGAAGGCGAGCCGGAGCGCCTCGCGGGCCAGGGCATGCTCAAGCTTGAGGCCCTCAAGCTCCTGGGGAATCGTCGTGGGGCGCAGCATCTTATTGCGGATGCGGTTGCCCAGCGTGGCGCGATCCACCCGGTCGGGCACCCAGCGCAGCACATTGTCCAGACCGGTCTCAGCCAGCACCTGACCGACTGAATAGCTCATCCCCAAATTAGCGCTGACGGTGCGATTGAAGACCCCGTCGAACACGCTGAACACGTCAGTGGTCGCTCCGCCGATGTCCACGCCAATCACATTGATATCCCGCTCTTTAACGTGCTGCAGGAACAGCTCCTGGATAGCCGCGCGCGTCGGTGCCAGGTTCTCGCGGTCCATCGTAGGTCGCAGATTGTCCGCGATGGTCAGGTCAGAGACCTCACCGAGGGCGGCCTGGATCTGCGGTCTGGCCTCCACGTTCCCGGCATAGATGATCGGAAGCCTGTACTTTGCCCCCAGCCGCGCCTGCGGATTGGCGGCGGCAACCAGTTCCGCCATCTCTACCACCCGCCGCTGCTCGCCGCCATCCACACCGCCGGAG
>JALGTI010000509.1 GCA_029821455.1 Candidatus Zipacnadia bacterium
TCACCATTCGTGCGGGGCTGTCAGCAAAATCATTCCTGACCTCATTGAGATTGGTGTAGACGGTTTGCATCCGGTACAAGTCGAGGCAGAAGGTATGAACCCCGAATCCCTGGCCGCGAGGTATAAAGACCGGCTGACATTTATTGGCGGCATCAGCACCCAACAGTTGCTGCGGCGAGGCAGGCCGGAGCAGGTGCGTGAGAATGTGCGCTATATGAAAGAACTATTCGGCAATAGCTACATTGTCTCGTCAAGTCATGAGGCGATCCTGCCTGATATTCCAGTCGAGAACCTGCACGCTATGTTCGATGAAGCAATACGCTTCTGAATATGAATAATGTTTTCAGTGACAACGCTCCGCAATGGGAGGGAATCATAGCTCATGACAAAGGTTAGGATCAGCCTCGTGTGTCTGTGCATGTTGTCTGTTGTGACGGCAAGCGCCGATCCCATCCGCTGGCGGCTGCTGTCGGATAACCGCGGCTATCCCGGGCCGGGCCTGCATACGGGTGTCACCTATACCTGGGAGTCGGAGACGACCAATCCGGCCGATGTGGTGCCCGGCACCGAGAAGCCCGGCCGGAGGCTGCTGGATGGCGATAGCCCGCGCAACTGGCACACCACCACAGGCTTCAACTACAAGGACAACGCAGTCACTTTTGACTTCAAGCAGCCATATGCATTCACCAAACTCAGGCTGCTCTTCCACCAGGCGTTGCCTGAGTATGTTGAGGTGCTCGGCGCGGAGGAACTGGCTGAGAAGCCCGAAGAGAGCGAGTGGACCAGCCTGGCAAAGCTGGACGACGTTCAGGAGGGCTGGAACGAAATCCTGCTAAGCGAGCAGCCGCAGGCCAGGTATCTACGGCTGTTCCTCAAGCTGCACGAGTGGGGCATCTACTTCAGGGAGGCACAGATAATCGGGATGAAGGTAGAGGAAGGGACACCCACACCGCCACCGGTCAGGCGTCAGGGGAAGAAGCTGGTGCTAGCGGAGGCGGGGAAACCGTATTGCTCGGTAGTCACCGATGAGCAAGGCTCCCAGCAGGCCATCAATGCGGCATGGCAACTCAAGGATACGCTGGATGAGATGACGAGGGCCAACATCCCCATCTTCGATATCCGCGAGCGGCCCACCGGCGCCCGGCTCATCATCGGCAATAACATGCTGACGAAGAGTCTGGGTGTCGAGGTGCCCCAGCAATATCCCGGCGAGCAGGGCTTTCTCATCCAGAGCATTGGTGATGACATCGTGCTAGCCGGCAACGAGGCCGGGCTCTACCATGGCACGCAGGATGCTGTGTCCGAGTTCCTGCGGATGCAGGGCTGTGGATGGTTTGCGGACGATCCGCTGTGGCATTGCATACCGCAAAAGGACAGGTTAGCAGTGGCCCCACTGGATATTGTGTCCCAGCCGGCCATGCAGATGCGCAACATCTGGTATGTTCCCAAGTCTGTGGCACGCAACTGGGGACTGGGCGGGGACCAGATAGCCTCCGGCCACGCCTATGTCTACCTGTTTCCACCTGATCAGTACTTCGAGGAGATTGATGGCAAGCGCACCGCTGAGGGTGAGTGGCAGCCGTGCACCACCAACCCGGATGTGATTCGCTTGACTGTGGAGAAGGCGCGCGCGGCATTCGATAAGAATCCAAATCTGGTGACGTTTTCACTGACTAACAATGACTGCGGCGGCTTCTGTCAGTGTCCAGAATGTCAGAAAGTGCGGGAGGGCGAGGGTAACCCGAACGCCCGTGTGATGCTGAAGTTCGCCAATAATGTGGCGCGCGAGTTGCGTAAGACCCACCCGGATGCTCGGGTCTGCTTCCTGGCATACTGGTATACATTTGGTGCGCCGGGGCCGGATATGAAAGCTGAGCCAGGTGTTGTGGTGATGGTGGTAGATGAGGGCTGCAAGGCCCACGCGCTGGATGACCCCACCTGCGAGCGAAACGTCGGCTGGTGCCAGAACTTTGAGGCCTGGGCCGCCACGGGCGCGGAGATGGCCATATATGAGTGGTACATTCCCGGCTGCAGTGACAAGCGTTGGCTGAAGCTGCCGTGGGTGTCAGGCGATGTGGCCGTCCGCAACATCCGCTGGTGGATT
>JALGTI010000111.1 GCA_029821455.1 Candidatus Zipacnadia bacterium
TGTTGCACCAGCGCTCGACGAAGTTGATCCTCGGGTCCATCAATCCAGGTGCCGTCTTCGTGCAGCTTCGGCGCGCCACTCTTGCGCCGCTTCGGGTGACGTGCAAGCAAGAACGGAGTTCGCGAGAGCCAAACGCGCGAGCTGGCAAGTTGGGGCGTTTGGCCTGCCCTGAACTCGTGTCCGCCATAGGCCTCCGGCTCTCCCAGGCCGACCAGAACGAGGTGCAGATCAGGTCTGCCCCCGGCCTGCCACAGCTTGTGTACGCCGGACAGAGCCATTCGGGCCGGTTCATCAAAGCCGCTGCGGCAGTAAACGGTGATATGATCCAGGCGACCGTCGCCGTCATCATCAGCGGGCAGGACGAAGGCGTGCTTGTGGCCTTCGAGGCGGTTACCGTTTTCATCTTTGCCTGCGAAGATCTCGGCCCCGTCGGACCAACTCATGAGTGCCTGGCGCATGGTTTCGGCCAGATAGACCGTGTGGGTCAGGCGGGGCAGCACCGGTCCGGCGAGGGCGAAGCGAGCAACCGTAGGCATGGGCCGCGTGCGAACTGCCGGGCGGCCCAGCGACGACCGGGGCTCAAGGGCCCGCAGAGGCAGCACATAGGCGATCATCCGACTGCCGGGCGGGCTATTCCAGCCCTGCTTGCGCAAGTCGGTGGTCTCGGCGTGCAGGGCGGCGAAAGCATCCTCGGGCAAATGGGCCAGGCACTTCTGGTGTTGCTTTTCGGTCAGCTTGACCTTGTCCGGATCCTTGCCTTTGGCATCGGCAGCAACGCGCCTTCTTCCTATTTCGGCCTGTACAGCGCGCTCAGCTTGTTCCTGCCTCCAGAAGTCGTACTCATGCCAGGGCTCCGCAGCCATGACCTGCACGCGCTCGCCGGCTTCCGCCAGTGCGTTCTGAGCACCGGTCGGGCAGCAGTTGGTCCGGCCGTCCCACTCCAGAAGAAGCTCCGCCTCGACCCAGCTTTCCGCTCTGCCGAAATAGCCCAGCACTCTCAAGAGTTTTCTCAATGCCTGCGCCTGGTCATCGGGCAGCACTGACTGGGGCCAGCACATGAGCACCGGCTGGCTTACCTCGATTCTGACAAAGGTGTCAAACACCATGTCACTCTCACCAGGCTTGTAGCGGCGCATGTAGTGGCGAGTATGGGCCACCGTTGCCGGGGGAAGCGCGAACTCAGGCGGGTCGGTGAGAGACTGCAATAGGCTCCGGACGGTCTCTTCGGGGATATCAGGGCGCTTGCGGCGCCAGGTGGCGATAAGCGACCGGAAAAGCCGCCAGGGGCTTGGGGGCCACTCGACCGCGCCCTCGTTGATATGGCGTCCCCACGGGGTCGCGTGAAACCTGCCAGCAACAAAGCGCAACTTGATGGCGACCACTGCTCTATTCCTCCTCTTTGGCCCGGGACTTGGCCTTCGCCGCGGGTTCGTATGTCACAGTGGTCACAGGCGGATCGGCGAACAGCCCGTCGCTGGCGGCCTTCTTTACCAGCCCTGGCAGCGCCTTTTCGACATCCTGCAACTCTGGCATTTGCCAGTCATCAGGCCGGGATACAACTATGCTATCTGCCATTTCCAAGTCGCAGGCGGTGCGCAGCCGTAACCCTTCGCGCAGGAACTTCATGACCTTGTACAACGCCATGCTGATCAGCAGGTCCTCGGTGCTTTCTCCCAAGCCGAATGCGCGAATCTGGGCCAGATCGAGGTTGAAATACGCGGTAATGCTATCAGCAGTGTACTCGTCGCGGCTGAACGGTACATGCCCAAACCCCCTGCTGGTGTCACCGCTGGGGTCAACCTCGTCCTTTTTCACGCCGCCGCTGGTGGCAACCCGCACGCCGGTGGCTTCTATGAAAGCCGAAAGGGTGCGCGGCATCCGCAGGCGACCGCCCGCCAGCTCCTTCTTCGCGAGGAACACACCATGCAGCAAGCAGTTGCAGTCGTACTTCATGAGGATTTGGGCCAGCAGCTTGAAGTTGATCGGCCTCTTCTCCAGCGCATTGGTCTCTTCTTGGAGCTTGTCGAAGAAGCTCTTGTCCTTGCTTTCCAGGATATAGGGACTGTTGATGCGGTGGGATTCAAGAATGGAGCTGGTGAGGAAGTCCCCATCTTGCTCCACGTTAATGTAGGAGATGCCCTCCAGCGGCTCCACTACGCACTGCCGCACGGAATCCCAGCACACAACTTCGAGGCGGTTCGCCATGGACTGGGCGCTTTCTACCAGCAGTTCATCTCCGTGGGTGGTTTCATACACAGCCGCCCCCAGGTCAGGGAAGCCGGTAGGTTGGAACCGACTGCCCTGCAACGGCTCCAAAGGAACCTCCAGAAGCAGCCTGGGCTCATTCTTCAATCCATCCAGATACTTGGCCATGCTCTTGCTCCTTTCGTGACAAAGTCTTAGGTTGCCGGGCTTTCAACAGCAGACGGCATCAGTACTTGGTCTCGCAACCGAACGACAGCGTCTCTTGAGATCGGAAACAGCAGGGCAGCGGCGATGCGGCGGGAGAGGGCAGAATTCTCAGTAACCGCCTCAACGGCGGGTGGGAGCCCCGAGCCCCGCAAGCGGCGGGCGGCGGCCGTGGTTGCCTCGACCATGCGCCCCGCACATGCCAGCCTTGTGATCTCAGGCTCGTAAGGGACCGCGACGGCCTCCCCGTCAGCGCCGAGGGCCACCGAGTGTGGCAGATGTACGAGCTTCAGCAGAGAATAGCTTGCAGGCAAAACGCCGCGGACATCCACGACACTGCGGCCGCGGATTCGGACTCCGTTCAAACCCCACAGCAAAGCCTCCAGCTTCTGCTCGTTCACCTCGCCATATATGAATCCGCTTATGTCATCAAGGCGAGCCGGGGCCACTCCATGCAAGGGCAGGAGTTCCAGGTTGCGTCGCTGTGCCGCCATACAACGGCGCCGCAACGTCGCTATCATATTCTCGCAAAGATCGGCGTATCCCCAGACCACAAAAGGCTGGTCCATCTTCTCCCTGTTGAATCGTGGCCGAGATGGAGCAGGAGCGAGGGGAACCATATTCGCCCGCAGAGGCCCTAACTCTTCGTCCTCACGAATCGAGGCTAGCGACAGCGCTAAACGGAATTCTGGGCTGCTATCATCACAAGCACGCAGCCAACCAAGACCGAGCGGCGGCAATGGAGCCAGCCAGCTATTGTCTTGTACTGTCTTGGGACTGTGGACCATAGCCTTTTCGGCTGCGCCCAGGGCGACGATGACCTCCTGCCAGTGTGTTGAAGTGTCATGGCGGCAAACCTCCAGGATGGCGTTCTTGATGCGCCGTACGGCGCGCCCTAGACTTGCCGGCGCGTTCTTGCCTCTGGCCACACGCTCAAGTGAATCAAGCCAGGAGTCGATCTCATTGAGCAGGTCAATGCGCGGCGAGGCACGTCTGGGCACAATCCAGCGTCCCAACGGAGCGGCTATGTATGCCTGGCCGTTGCGCTGCAGATAGCCGAATCGCTCGAAGGCGCTGATCCCCCTGTCCACTCCCAGGCCGCGCACGGCCCGAGCGAAGTCCACCCCGTCCCTGGCACGGCGCCGGCCTACTGCGGCCCGCCCCTCGCAAAACAGAGCCTCCACTTCACGGTAACCCGCCGGCCGCTCCCACAACGGCATCCACGTCTCAGCCCGCGACTGACCGACGTCGCCAGCCGCGGCGGTGCCATACCCCGCGTCCGCTGTGCGGACAGTAAAGGGGTAGCTGAGCACCCCGGGCCCTGTGGCCTGCATCCTGCGCGTTATCGCCCCCGAGAAAACCAGCGCCCCTTCCAGCATCAAGATGAAGTCCCAGGGGTTGGTCAACGATTCACCATCAAAGTCCGCCGCAGCATTCGGCCCGCCTGCACTGCCAGGCAGAAACTGGCCAATTGGCTCTTTCAGCAGTAGGCCGCTGGTTTTCTCACTCACCAGTGTGGCCTGCAGCCAACCCGGGCTCTCCGCGGTGGGGCCACCAGTTTCTGCATCAATAATGTTCACCACGCGCTGCATGAAGTTGTTGGTGAAATCCAGACGCCCGTCATTGCCACCTGTACCCAGAAGTGGCGGGTACTTCGGTCCGTCCTGGGTCAGAGCAAATGCCGCGTCCAGCCACACAATGACGTCGTCAGGCAATACACCCCGGCAGATGGTCAGCAGCCTTTCCTTTTCTCCGTCCTTCGGTGCGCTGTCCAAACTACGCTCGTCCGCGAGCCCACGGCACCGCTTTATCACTTCCGCGTAATGACGCAACCGTGGTGCTGTTGAGTTCTCGATGGTCCCGATTCCAGTCTGATTGTCCTTCGGAAAAAAGCCGCTGCCGCCGTTCCAGGGCGCAATCAGCGCACTCGGTGAGTAGTGCTCAAGGAAGAATGTGGTCAGCGCCTGGTCGTCGAGCACCGAGCGGAGGTGAAAAACCTCGTCCTGCCACCAGCCCATAGCACCTCGGTCCACTTGTTCGCTGACCACCCGGAGAATGCCCAGGGCTTTCAGGTAATGGGCCAAGGGCATAGGCGAACAGCCGGCAAGCACAACATTGTGGATTGTTTCAGCCATCGGCATCACCCTCCTTGGCGCTGGCGCGCCAGTCTGCCACCCTCAATAATGCCTCCAAATATGCCAGTTGAAAAGGGCCATAGCGATCCAGCAGTTCCAGCGTTCGCTCCAGCCAGGACGATTCCTCACCGACCCCGCCCATCTCCATCAATTCAAGCGACAGCACAGTTGTCGGCACCTCCCTCTTATCACCCAGAACTACCGCCGGCAGCACATCGCCCTCCCAAATGCCACGGGCGAAGCGCTCCCCGCCATCCGGTTGTCTTTCTCCCGGCAGAGACCTAATAGACAAACGCACCTTCCCATGATGGCTGGCCACCAGATACGCCGCCAGGTCGCTGGCGCCCTGTTGCAGCATTGCCAGGGCCGAAGCCAACTCATGCCGGAAATGCGGTCGGGCGCTTTCCTTCTGATCCGCAGCTCCCCAGTGGTCAGACTTTGCCCAGGGCCCACTCTCCCGCCGCGCGTCATCCTCCGGCAGCCCTGCAAGCAGCAAGTCCTGGAAGTACGGGTGCGCCTTGCCCAGATCGTGCCAGCAAGCGGACTCCAATAGGACATCCTTCAGACCATCCCCAGCCGGGCCCAAGTCCTGCAGCTTCTTCACTTCCAGCATCACGTCGGCCAGATGTTCAGCGAGGGACACAAACCTCCCTGTTGCAGTGAGGTGGTCATCGTCGTAACCCTCTACTGGTATCGCGGATTGGTCGGAAACGGCCGCCACAACAGGCTGCGTCTCCGTGGCCTGTGGCCACCAGCCGAGCCGAGTATCATACCCTCCGGCTTTGGCATCAAGCAGCACGATCAGCCCAGGCCGCAGACTATTTCTCTGAACACGCTCCCACCTTCTGGACAGTCCGTCCCATACCAGCCGCTCGGCGCCGCGTTCCTGTGCCTTATCGAAGAACTGCACAAGAGCAGGTAGTCTTACCGGGCACAGCTCTTCAGGAGAGGGGGCCACTGCCACAGCGTCCTGGTCTTCAAGATCCCGCCACAACACCGAGACGTCCAGGTCATCCGCATCACGGATGTAAGGTGACACATCTATGTCGTTGCCAGCCAAGTCCGGCGTGGTATCAAAAAGCTCCAGGAGGTCCCGCCGACGCAGTACCTGCGTGGGTTCCGCCGTCGTGGGATCAGGGATATCTTCCAGCGTGGTAAGCCCGACATCATCTAGCCCCTGCAGTAGTTCTCGTGCTACTGTTAGCCCCTCCGCTTCATAAGGAAAGCTATCTCTCTCGTCGGCAATGTCTATCCAGCGAACTTCACATTCGCTCTTTGCCCATTCGCCGCGCCGATTGCAACGGCCAAAACGCTGCACCAGAGAAGGCCACGGCGCCAACTCAGTGAACAGCACGCGCGCTGAAATATCTACGCCCGCTTCTACTGCCTGAGTGGCAACCACGATCCGGCCCTGCGGGGGCACATCGGCCGACAGGCTTGCCTGCAGGACCCGGCGCTCGGCCGGGCGGAACCGCGAGTGCAGAAGAACCCTCTCCACTAGGCTGTCATCAACCAGCTTATTCAACTCAGACATAACGGCCTGAGCCCGGGATACCTGATTGAGCACGACCAGCGTCAGGCTGCCCGTCGCGTGCTCCCGCAGGACCTCTTCTGCCAGCTCCGCGGCATAGCTCTTTGCATTATCCTTCGTGAGGCTGACATCCGAGGGCAAGAGAGGCTTAGGAGCCTGCAGCCGCTTGGCCAGTTCCGGGTGCTTCTGGTCCTCGGGGCTTATGGCCAGAGCATGCTCCAGGAACTCCTTCGCAGCAGGGCCATCTACGGTTGGCAGATCAGAGAATCGAACCGTGGCTGACATCCAGATGGACTGAACAGGCCCGCAAGTGCCCAAGATCCGCCGCAGCGCCTGCAGTTGCAGCGTTGTCGTCAGTCCTGGGCCCATCAATTGAACCTCGTCCATGACCCAAAGGCAGTCACTGTTCAGCAGCCCGAAATGCATCGGCCAGCGGTAGCGGCTCAGTGTGTAGCCGCGGTTCAGCGCACGGGACAGGAGTTGATCCTGGGTGCCCACCACAATGGCATCCGCTTCCGGGTAAGCGTCCCAATCGTTCTCCACCTCTCCTCCCATGAGTTGATAAACGCCGATCTTGCCTTCGTCCCCCGGCAGATCGGTGAGCAGGTCCAGATTGGCCAGCCAGTTGCGGACGGCGTCTACGGTCTGCTCTACCAGCACACGCATCGGCAGGCAGTAAACGAGCCGCCGCGGTGTAGAATCCCGCACCTCTGTATTCGGATGCAGTCGCCGGCGCCATACCCACCCCAGAACAGCTGCCACCGTCTTCCCTGCGCCGGTCGGTGCATTCAAGACCCAGGGCAGATCTTCCCGCTCTGCAATAACCTGCTGATATGCAAAGGCACTAAGACCCTCGGTCGCTCGCTGAAAGAATTCTGCAAAACGCATATTCTCCTCCACTATGGTGCAAACACAGTGGTGTCCCAGTGTTACAGTATTGTACCTATTCGCCAGATGGATGCCGGTATACCTGCTATCCATCAGCTTTTGACTCGATATGGTCTGGACAACGCCGACGAGGACTGCTCATCCTCAGGGAGAGTTGAACAGTTTGAGGTGACATGCCCCCCGAAAGGGGTGCCAACTAAGGTGAGGGGATCTGATAGGTGGAGTGCTCCCCGTCTTAGGTCCACCTTCGATAAAATTCTTCACCCGGTGAGGCTACGTGCCTCCCGGGGTTGTTGGGCCGTGGTCGTTATCGTTGGGGTGCCCAGGCCATCCCCGAAGGGATGGCGCGCTCCGGCCTGGTTGGCGAGCTCTTCTGGCGTCATGTTGTCCAGTCAGCTGTGGGCCCGCTCCCGGTTGTAGTCTTGCCGCTACGCCTCCACCAACTCTTGGCTATCGGCCACCGACAGGAACCAGTGCTCCTTTAAGCACTCCTGCCGAAAGCGAGCGTTGAACGCCTCTATCACCGCGTTGTCCGTGGGCGTGCCCGCTTCTGCTTGCTGCAAAGCGAACACGATCTGCGGCTCCGTGTAGCGTTTCCGCTTCATGATTCCCAGCCCTCCTGTCGAGAGTATGGATCTTCATCTACTCTCATGCCAAGTGGACCAAGATTCGGGGTTCAGAGCACCCCTACAGCCAGGGCCGGAAGGTGGGGCCTAGCCGAGCCCGGAGGGGATGGCTGCAAACTGCGTCAGTACCACCATCCCAACTGCCCGAACGCAAGAAAAATCATTTGCCATAACCACGCTAACTGGTAGAATAGCCCTGAAGAGGCAGAGGCGTGTGGTAGCAAACCGGGCCAGTGTCCTTTTTGCAGGAGACATCTTCCTCAGCTATCAATATGAGGCGCATTAGTTGCGTGCAGTTGCCAATCGTGGGAGGCAGTGCCATGCACGACGGAATAAACCCGGTGTACTGTCCTGAGTGCAAGCGGCAAATTCCGCAGGATGCGGACCACTGCCCCTATTGTGCGGCACCCGCTTCTCTGCAGGCGCGTAAAGGACAACGCCAGCGACAACTCGCGGAGCAAGATGTCCCGACAGGGCACGAAGAAACCTCAGATAGCAGTGAGGAGGCTACAAGCCAAAGGCCGCATACGCCGCCTTCTGGTGTGCGCCCTACGGCGATGACACGTGATGAAAAGGTCGGTTGTGTCGCAATAACGGTGATAGTCGTCCTTCTTGGATGTGTCTATTTCGTCAACCGTGCTGAAAGGAAGCATACTGGGGTAGAGCACAAACCGAAAGCAGGACCACCTCAGCAAGCGAAAGTGCAACCACAAAGGCAGCGGCAAACCGCAGGCTCTCTAACACCTGCTGCCCTGACCGCGTATTGCCGGCAGGCTATACAAATCGAAAATCAGGGGTGGGAGGGGAGGGCGTTGGGCGACGGGATCCCGGATATCGTTTATCTCTATTTGCCTCCGCAAGTATCTGTTGACAGTATTGAAGCCATTTGGGGTGCGCCGAATCTGACACTTGATGACAATCTCTTCGCGTGGAATATCTGGTTTGATGACAAGGGCCTGGCTCAGTCTTGGCCTAACAAACCGTACGGATACTGCACCCATGTCGTGGACGTAAAGGTACTGCCCAGCGGGAAGCTAGCGCTCTGGGCGGTAACATTCCCATGAATTTCCTTTGCGTGTCAGCCGAAGCTGCGTCATAATGTTGAAGAAACCGGTGAGTTTGATTAACTCGACGATGCGATCGGCTGTGACCTGATAGTATGGAAAGAGGGGCACGCCTGGAGCGGGTGGCATTTAGCGATTACATTCGCCGTGTCACCTTTGATCAACAGGAGA
>JALGTI010000112.1 GCA_029821455.1 Candidatus Zipacnadia bacterium
GGCCCAGGTGCGCGTAGGTGGAGTGAGCGTTCGGGCGCGCCTTGACCTGGTGGACGACGCCGGCGTGGGCGACTATGTGCTCGTGCACGCAGGCTTTGCCATAACCAAGATGGACGCGGCTGAGGCTGAGGAGACCCTCGCCCTGCTAGGGGAGGTGCAGCAGCTTGCCGGGCGGTGAACCGGCGGCGCAGATTGCCGAGATTGCCGGCGAGATACACCAACTGGCCTCTCGCTCGATGCAGTTTATGGAAGTCTGCGGCACCCATAGTATGGCGGTAGGGCGCTATCGGCTGAGGCAATTGCTCCCTGACAACGTGATGCTGCTATCCGGCCCGGGCTGTCCGGTCTGCGTGACGCCGGCTGCGGAGATTGACGCGGCCATCGCGCTTGCTGAGCGGCCCGACGTGACCGTGGCCACCTTCGGCGATATGATGCGTATCCCAGGCTCCGCTGGCAGCCTGGCCGAGGCCAGGGCCAGAGGCGGGCAGGTGCCGGTGGTCTATTCGCCGATGCAGGCCGTGGAACTGGCTGTCGAGCAGCCGGACCGGCACGTGACCTTCATCGCAGTGGGATTCGAGACGACCGCGCCGGGCGTGGCGTGCGCAGTGCTGGAGGCTGACAGGCGTAGGCTGGACAACTTCAGCATTCTGTGCAGCCACAAGCTGATACCGCCTGCAATGGCGGCCCTGCTGGAGAGCGGCGAGGTGGCAATTGATGGCTTCCTGTGTCCGGGGCATGTGAGCACCATCATCGGGACGGATGCATACAAGCCGCTGGTGGAGCGCTTTGGAGTCCCATGCGCTGTAGCCGGGCTCTGGACATAATGAAGGGCATAGCGGCGCTGGTACAACAGGTCGAGACCGGGCGGCCTGAAGTGGCAAATGAGTATCCGCGCTCCGTGCAGCCGGAGGGCAACCCGAAGGCCCAGGAGCTTATGCGGCAGGTCTTCGAGATCTGCGACCCGGATTGGCGTGGCATCGGGGTCGTTCCAGACAGCGGTCTGCGGCTGCGGGAGGAATTCGCCCGCTATGATGTCATCGAGCGCCTGGATATTGAGCTGATTGCGGTGCCAGACAATCCAGCCTGTCACTGTGGTGAGGTCCTGCGCGGAGTGATGCGGCCGCAGGAGTGTGGAGCTTTCGGCAAGGCGTGCACGCCCGAAAGGCCATTAGGCCCGTGTATGGTGAGCAGCGAAGGAAGCTGCGCAGCGGTATATAAGTATGAATAGCGATATTATCACTCTGGCCCACGGCTCCGGCGGAAAGATGATGCAGGAACTCATCGCCCAGGAATTGCTACCCCTGTGCGATGAAGAACTGGGTCGCGGGCTGGAGGATGCCGCCGAACTGCAGGTGCCGGGCGAGCGGCTGATCTTCACGACCGACAGCTTCACGGTGCAGCCGCTGGAGTTTCCAGGCGGGGACATTGGCAAGCTCTGTATCTGCGGAACGGTCAACGATCTGGCGATGCGCGGAGCGCGGCCGCTCTACATCAGCCTCTCGCTTATCATCGAGGAGGGCCTGGAGTTCAATCTGCTGCGCCGTGTGCTAGCCTCTATCGGCAATGCCGCAAGAGAGACCGGCGCAGCTATCGTGACCGGCGACACCAAGGTAGTGCAGCGTGGCAAGGCCGATGGGCTGTTCATCAACACCACCGGCATCGGGGAGCCGCTACAACAGAGATCGCCGGGTGCCACACGGGCCCTGGTGGGCGACAAGGTGCTGCTCAACGGGCCGCTGGGCGAACATGGCATAGCAGTTTTGGTGGCGCGGGAGGACTTGCAGCTTCAGAGCGAACTTGAGAGCGACTGCGCCGCACTGGCCGGGCTGGTGGAGGCGATGCTCCAGGTCGGAGGCGAGGCTGTGCATGTCCTGCGCGACCCGACGCGAGGTGGGCTAGCCGCTGCACTCAACGAGATAGCAACAGCCTCGCAGGTGGGTATTGAGACTGAGGAAAGCTATCTGCCGCGCAATCCGGCGGTGACAGGAGCATGTGAGATACTCGGACTGGAGCCGCTGGAGGTGGCCAACGAGGGCAAGCTGGTGGCGATGGTGGCTCCGGAGGTGGCTGAAAAGGTGTTAGCCGCTATGAAGGAGCACCCGCTTGGCCGCCAGAGCGCAATCATTGGCGAAGTGGTCGAGGGCGATCGCGTCACAATGAAAACAGCGCTGGGAACCAGCAGGATCATTGATATGCCCAGCGGAGAGCTATTACCGAGAATCTGCTAGTCCCATTGGGTAGGGCAGGCTTCGAGCCTGCCCGCGGTCCGCGCAGGCATGGTTCGGCAAGCTCACCACGGTCTGCGCTACCACGACTTGACGGTAGGACGGTGAGTTGATCTACCGGAGCAAGGGAGAGCTGTTAGTATCGGTAGGAGGTCTTGAAGGATGACATTACGAGCAATTGACTACCAAGCTGTGCTGGCTCTGATTCAGAGCCTGATGCAAGAGGCCAAGGTGGTGGCGCCACACCAGCGGGAGGGCGAGAGGCAATGGTCTTTCGAGGAGGTGACAGAGCCGGCCAATGTGTGCCTGGAGTACACCAGTACGGTGCTGCCACCTAAGAAGTACGCGTTCCCGACCCAGGAGCGCTTCCTGCGCTACGAGCTGGGTGAAAGCCCCAAGGCCGAGCCGATCATCGAGGCTGAGCCGCTGGTGCTATTTGGCGTCCACACCTGCGATATCTACGCCCTCAACTGCCTGGACATCGCAATGACCGACGAGCATGTGGACCCCAACTGGGTGGCGCGGCGCAAGCAAATGCGCATTGTGGGGGTGGACTGCTTACCTGATGAGTACTGCTTCTGCGCCTCAATGGGCACGGCCACGGTTCACGAGGGCTATGACCTGTTCCTGACGCCGGTTGACGGCGGGTACGTGGTCGAGGTGGCGACCGAGGCGGGCGAGGAGATGCTGACGAACATTCCCACAAAGGAGGCCACCTCCGCCCAGGTTGCCCAGGTCAAGGCACATCTGAATAAGAAGATGCAGCAAGAGCATAAGCTGGACTGCGATGTCAGCACGCTGCCACTGCACTTCAGCGGCGTGGCCGACAGCGAGTTGTGGGAGCAACATGCGGAGCGCTGCTACAGTTGCGGCACCTGCAACCTCGTTTGCCCCACCTGCATTTGCTACGATGTGCTGGAACAGCTTAACTTGGCTCTGGATGGCGGCGAGCGGGTGCGCGTGTGGGATAGCTGTATGCTGGAGGAATTCGCGACCGTCGCGACCGGCGAGAACTTCCGTGAGGAGCGCTCCCAGCGGCTGCGACACCGCTTCTTCCGTAAGTACTCCTACCTGTTCACACGCTATGGCCAACCGTACTGCTGTGGCTGTGGCCGCTGTGTGCGACAGTGCCTGGTGCATATTGACCCAGTACCGATCCTGAATGATGTTATAGCCGAGAGCCAGAAGGGGGCGACCGTCCGTGGCGCTTAATGTTAGCACCCTCAAAGCCGAACCCAATCTGTACACACCTGAGATGGCGGCACTGACCGAGGTGGTGCCGCAAACCGAGCTTGAAACGCTCTTCAAGTTCGAGCTGCAAAGCGGCAACCCACTGGGGCACGAGCCGGGCCAGTTCGTGCAGGTTAGCTGCCTGGGCATCGGGGAGGCGCCGATCTCCGTGTCGTCTATGCCGTGCCCGGAGCCGACCTTTGATTTGTGTGTGCGCAACGTAGGGAATGTCACTGCTGCGCTGCACAACATGACCGCTGGCGATGCTGTAGGAATCCGCGGCCCGTTCGGACATGGCTTCCCGATCGATGCGCTGAAGGGTAAGGACCTGCTGTTTGTGGCCGGAGGCATCGGCCTGGTGCCAGTACGCTCGCTGATCCAGATGGTGCTGGCCAATCGGGATGAGTACGCTGCTGTTACCATCCTGTACGGCTTCAAGACGCCTGGGGAGATGCTGTTCCGCGATGAAATCGCCCAGTGGCAGGAGCGTGAGGACGTGGACCTGCGCCTGACCGTGGATAAGCCACATTCGGATTGGGACGGGCACGTGGGCGTCATCACCACTCTTTTCCCCGAGTTAGAGATCCAACCCGACCGCACCAAGGCCATTGTAGTCGGGCCGCCGATTATGTATCGCTTCGTGCTTCAGGAGTGCAAACTGAAGGGGATTGGCGATGACGACATCATCCTGTCGCTGGAGCGACGGATGCGGTGCGGGGTCGGCAAGTGTGGCCACTGCCAGATCAACAACAAGTACGTCTGTCAGGATGGCCCGGTCTTCACCTACAACGACATCAAGTTTATGTGGGAGGCGATATAGATGAAGCCACGGGTCGCCGTGTTCTCCTTCACCGGCTGCGAGGGCTGCTCGCTGGCCATCCTCGAGTGCGAGAATGAACTATTGGGGGTGCTCAACCTAGTTGATATCGTCCGCTGGCGTGAGGCAATGAGTGAGACAACCGAGGACATTGACATCGCATTGGTTGACGGCTCAATCTCCACACACGCCGGTGTCAAGCGGATCAAGAAGATTCGCGAGATGTCCAAGCTGGTCATAGCCATCGGCGCCTGCGCCCATACCGGCGGCCTCAACGCTATGAAGAACAAGTACGGCATGGGCGAGGTAAAAGAGGTGGTGTATGGGCCCGATGGTGCTGAGTTCGACACCATCCCCGCGCGGCCTGTGAGCGCAGTAGTGCCTGTGGAGTTCGCCCTGCCGGGCTGCCCGATTGACCGTGAGGAGTTCCTGCGCGCTATCAAGGAGCTGTGCATGGGTAAGATGCCGAAGCTGCCGAACTACCCCGTCTGCGTGGAGTGCAAGCGCAAGGAGAACGTGTGCGTCTTTTTCAAGGGCCAGTTCTGCATGGGACCTGTCATCCGGGCCGGCTGCGGGGCGATCTGTCCCAGCTTTGGCGAGGGCTGCGAGGGCTGCCGAGGATTCATAGACAATCCCAACAAAAATGCTCACCAAGAGGTCCTGGCTGAGTTCGGTCTGACTGCCCAAGAAGTGATGAATCACTTCAGTATGTTCAATAGCTATAAGGAAAGCGAAGTCTAGTCACAAAGCTCCGCCTATGGAAGCAATGAATGTGAGGTGCTGCAATGAGCACGAAGTGTGATGTAAACGTAAATGTTGAGCACATTACGCGGGTCGAGGGACACGGCAATATTGTGCTGAACGTTAAGGAGGGCAAGATCGAGGAGCTGCGCTTGGAGATTGTCGAGTCCCCCCGCTTTTATGAGGCAATGCTGGTGGGGCGCAACTGGTATGAGGCCGGCCACATAGCCTGCCGCATCTGTGGCATCTGTTCCATCAGTCACACCACCGCCTCGGTGCATGCGCTGGAAAGTGGCCTGGGCATCAGACCCTCGGAACAGACCACGTTGATGCGCAAGCTTGCCTATTATGGCGAGATGCTGCAAAGCCACCTGCTGCATTGCTACTTCCTGGCGGCGCCGGACTATGTCGGCGCGCCGAGTGTGTTCCCTCTGGTGAGCAGCCACCCCGAGGTTGTGCAGAGGGCTCTGAAGCTCAAGCGCCTGGCCAACGATATGTGCAGCGTGATCGGGGGCCGTCACATTCATCCACTTTCCATCAAGGTCAAGGCGTTCCCTAAACTGCCGGATAAGGACGCAGTGCGGGCGGTCCGCGACCGCATCGAGGAGGCCTTGCCCGACTTCCAGGCGACTGTGGAACTGTTCAAGAGCTTTGAAGTGCCACAGTTTGAGCGCGATATGGAGTTTGTCTGCCTCCACGACCCCGACGAGTACGCGATGTTTGAGGGCGACGTTATCCGCTCGAGCAAGTGCGGCGACACGCGGGTTAGCGACTACAAGCAGCAGACGCGTGAGTTCGTGGTGCCGCACTCAACTGCCAAGCACTCCCAAAGCGAGGTCGGGCCTTATATGGTAGGTGGCCTGGCGCGATTCAATGTCAACTACGACCAACTCCATCCCGCCGCCAAGGAGGCCGCCGACATTCTCGGCCTGAAGCCTGTCTGCACCAATTCGATCCACAACAATACCGCCCAGATTGTCGAGTGTGTCCACTCCGCTTACACGGCTCTCGAAGACACCGACAGGCTGCTTGATATGGACTGGGTCGAGGAGGACCCGGCGGTCGAGGCCAAGGCCTGCCGCTGCATCGGCGCAACGGAAGCGCCGCGCGGGATCCTGTTCCATGACTACACGCTCGATGACGACGGATATATCACCGAGGCCAACGTGATCACTCCGACGGCCCAGAACCTCAACAACATCGAGCACGATATGCACGCGCTGGTGCCCCAGATTCTGGGCCGCGAGCCAGACGAGATCCGTCTGCTGTTGGAGATGCTGGTGCGGGCCTACGACCCATGCATCTCCTGCTCGACCCATCTGCTGAAGGTGGAATTCGTGTGAGTCAGCAGCCGTCTCGCCAGTCGCGTACGGTCATCATCGGCGTGGGCAACGAACTCCTGCGCGACGAGGGAGTTGGTGTGGTGGTGGCTCGGGGCCTGCGCGGTGAGCGCCTGCCCGAGGGTGTTACGGTAATCGAGGGCGCAGTAGCCGGTCTCGACCTGATCTTTGAGATGCAGGATGCTGACCGGGCTATCATCGTGGATGCCGCTGATATGGGCCTGTCGCCGGGTTCCATTCGCATCCTCACTCCTGAGCAACTGGAGCAGGAGCGGCTAGAACGGATCGCCTCCCTGCATCAGATCGACTTGCTTGATGTTCTGGAGCTAGGAAGGATGACGGACGTGGATGCCGAAGTTATCATTGTCGCCATCCAACCGGCTGAGGTAGCACCAGGGGCCGGGCTAAGTGTAGAGGTGGGACAGGTTGTGGGTGAAGTAATGGCACAGGTCAAATCGTTGTTGTAGCAGCCGCACACAGCAGTTGCGTTGTGTAACTGACCAAGGAGGTTGAGTACCGTGGCTGAGGCTACCAAGATTCTCGTGGTTGATGACGACCCCGACATCTGCGAGTCGTTACGGATGGTGCTGGAGAGTGCTGATTACGAAGTCGAGGTGGCCGGCAGCAGCGAGGAGGCGCTCGAGGGTGTGGAGAGCTTCCGGCCCGACTTGATATTGCTAGACATAATGATGCCCGATGGCACCGAGGGCTTTCACTTCGTCTGGAAGCTGCGCAATGAGTACCCGGAACCTCTCAACGCTATCCCCATCGTGGTGTTGACGGCCATCCATGCCACCACCCAGATGCGCTTCTATCCAGAGGAGAGCGATGGGACTTATGAGGCCGGGGAGTTTCTGCCCGTGCAGGGCTTCATTGACAAGCCCGTCGAGCCATCCGCACTCCTGGCCAAGATCAAAGAGGTGTTGACACAGTAGGTGTGCTGCCGGTTAGTGGGCAGGAGGCGGCAATGTGAGGCTGGTTGATGCAGGCGAGAGACGCCGGGCAAGAGCATAATACGCGGCTGCGCTGGATGGTGCAGTTGCGGTGGCTGGCGGTGGCCGGCATCATCGGCTTGGGCCTGTACGCAGACCGGGTTCTGGATTTCACTATCCCCGTCAGATGGCTGGTCGTATTAGCGGTTGTTGTGGCAGGGTACAACCTTGTATTCCGCCTGCTGCTACGCACTGATGTGCTACTGGGGGCCCGGCAGGCCACGCTATTGGCCCACGCTCAGATTGCTGCCGACCTAGTGGCCCTAACCGTGTTGGTTCATCTGACCGGCGGTATCGAGAACCCCTTCGCGGCCTACTACGTTTTTCACATGATTATCGCCAGCATTGTGATGCCCCGCCGCGCGGCTCTAGCCTACGCCACCTTCGCTTGCCTCCTGTTTGGCACAGTTATCGCCCTGGAGAGTCAGGACCTCATCCATCACGTTCATCTGCCGCTCATCGCTCCCCCCGGCCTGTATCGCAGCCATCTTATCTGGCCGCTGTTCGCAGTGTGGGCCTCAGTGCTGTATGGCGCGATATACCTGGCGGGCTCGGTCAGCGCAAGACTGCGCCAGCGTGAGCGGGAACTGGCACAGTTGACCGCTGAACTCTCTGAGGTCGCACAAGGACGCCAAGAGACCCTCGAACGACTGCAGGACGCTCAGAAGCTGCAACTGCGGTATATGCGAAAGGTCTCCCACGAGCTGCGCAGCCCGCTAGCGGCTGCTGTCACTCTAATCAAGGTGGCCACGGATGCATTAGGAGACAAGACTCCAGACAAGCTGCAGCATATGTTTCAGCGCGCTATCGCCCGGCTCAACCAGGGGTTGGATATGGTTAGAGACCTGCTGGCCCTCAGCCAGAGCCGCGAGGCGCCGCTGGCCGAAGAGGTCACGACCGTGGACGTTGCGCAACTTCTTGAGATGGTAGTGGATATGGAAATGGAGCGCGCCCAGCAGAAGGAGATCAACTTGCTCACTGACATAGCGAGAGGTTTGCCACCTGTTGAAGGGCAGCAGGAGGCGCTCGCTGCCGCCCTGGCAAATCTGGTCTCCAATGCTATAAGGTACAGCCCCACAGGCTCAGACGTCCGCATCCAGGCCTCAAGCGCCGGCCAGCAGGTGGTCATCGCCATCACAGACCACGGCCAGGGCATAGCCGAGGAAGACCTGCCGCACATCTTTGACGAATTCTATCGCACCAGTGAGGCCAAGCAGGTTGCGGTCGAAGGTACGGGCCTAGGCCTGTCAATTGTCAAGAGTGTTGTGGACACGCACGGCGGGCGCATCGAAGTGGACAGCAAGCCAGGGCGCGGCAGCACCTTCACCATCTACCTACCCACAGCCCCCGCCTGATCAGTCACCCCGACATAACGAAGGAAGCCCCTTAGTCTGCGGCGAAACCAGCGCAAACTCCCCAACGAGAGGAGCAGGAGTTATGGCACGACTATTCGGCAAGGAATTCTCCCGCCAGGAACTCACGGCCAAACTCGGTAGCATCAGTCAGCTTGGTGGCGTGCGCAAGGTGGTGCTGGCTGAGGGCAAGCAGGCCGGCTGCGAGGCGGCGCTGTTCAACACGGGAAGCGGTCTCAACTTCACGGTGTTGCTGGGCAGGGGCATGGACATCTCCAGCGCCGACTACTGTGGACAGTCGCTGTGCTGGCGCTCTCCGACCGGCGACGTTCATTCATCCTACTACAACCCCGACGGCCTCGGCTGGCTGCAGAGCTTCTATGGCGGGTTGCTGGTGACCTGTGGTCTGAGCTGGGCCGGCGCGCCCTGCCTGGACCCCATCGGCGTCGAGGGCGGCTCGTTCCACGATGCTGATGGCCAGTGGCAGCCCAGCGGGGCTTTGGGGCTGCACGGTCGCGTCTCCCATATCCCGGCCCAGAATGTGTGGGTGGACGGCCAGTGGGAGGGCGACGAGTATGTGATGTGGGCGCAGGGGAGGGTACGCGAGAGCATGGTGTTCGGCCCCAACTTCCTGCTGGAGCGCAAGATCTGGGCAAAGCTGGGCGAGAACAAGCTGTGGCTGCGCGATGTGGTGCGCAACGAGGACGCTGTGCCCCGGGACCATATGATGCTGTACAAGTGTCTGTTTCCCTCTTTGGAGGTCCGCCCGCGTGATGAAGATTCGGCGGCAGGCCTGGACGACTGGGCCACCTTCCCTGGGCCGACCCCAGGCATCGGTGAGAGCGTCTACTATCACGACCTGGCCTGCGCCGACGACGGCTCCACGCTGGCGGGATTCGCCAAC
>JALGTI010000510.1 GCA_029821455.1 Candidatus Zipacnadia bacterium
GTAGTAAAGAGGCGGCTGATGGGCCTCATAGTTCCCACTGCCCGTAGTGAAGACAGGCAGCGCGCGTAAACTGACCAACTCTCGTAAGTAAGCAATGTGGGCGCTTTCGTCCGGTGGGGTGTAGGGAGCTAGCCATCGGCCCTCGGCCACTGAGGGCATCGTAAACGCCATCATAACAGCAGCCGTGGCATAGAACCCTACGATGCCAACCAGGGCGAACAGGGGCCAGCGGTTCGGCCCAGCGGACTGCTTGCCAGCCCGGCGATTTGCAGAATCCAAACCCGGAGGCACTGCAACGCTGGCGATCAGGCTCCACCTGCCTTTGGCTCTTCAGCAGGCGCAGCAACCCGCAGGAGCCGGAAGTGTGGATGCCGTGGGAAGTAGCCCATCGGCGTCAACAACCCTTCATCAATGGCGCAGCGGATTAGCGTTTTCAGCTTGTCCTGGCTGGTCATCAGGTCAGGGAAGTACATCTCATTTATGAGCACATGCGTGATGCCCAGAGCGCGGTATGCGCCCACCAGTTCCTGAGAAGTCTCTATCCTGTCATAAGGTATCAGTTGATGGTGACCCGGATCACCCCACATTGCGTCGCGGTTGAAATAGAATACGCGCGGCTCGCCATAGGTAAGTAGCTTAGCGTCAGCGGGCAGATGCTTGCTAATGTAGAGGCTGGGTTCGTAAACGTCAAGCTGCTTCAGCAGCAGCTCGTCGCGACCATTGGGCAGAAGATGTGCGGCTGAGGAAGCATAGCCCGAGCAGAAAGTGACCCACATAGGGAAAGCGACACCACAAACCATCAGGCCCACTGCAGTACCGCGCACCAGGCGGTGCGCTCCCAGACAGCGCTGGAACGAGTAAGCGACCAGTGGTGCGAGTAGCAACAAGGTCGGTAGCAGATAGCGGGCCAACTGCATTGAATACAGCCACCAAGCCCACAAAGGCACAATGAGCAGCACCAACATCAGAACAGTGCGAGGCGAGCGCCGCCAGCCAAGGAGTAGGAATACGAAGCCCAGGTATAACGGCCCCGGGCTTTGCATGGCGAATGCCGTCTCCTTGAAGCCGAAAGCGACTTCGAATTCCCAGGGCAGGAAAGTGAGGTAAATTGGCGCCAACAGCAGCCGGTCGGGCCGGCGCGGTCCGCAGAAGATGCGGGCCAGAGGGTGCATCTGGGCCAGTTCCTTAGCAGATGGCAACTCACCCACCCCAAATCCCTTCTGGTGTCGCGTGTAGGTTGCTGCCTGCTCTTCTGACCACTGCTTGCCGCCGAAGATGCTGTAGGCAAAGGGATAGACTGGATTGCCGGTGATTATCCAACTCTTTATGTACCAGGGCGAGGCAATAGCAGCCCCGATAAGCCCAAAAGCAGCCGCCTGCTGCCACAACGAGACTCTGGTCCGCCGTCTCCAGCAAATGTACAGGGCCGCCAGAAGCAGCACTCCAAAGTAAGGGATGCCCTGCATCTTAACAGCCATTGCCGCCCCGGCCATCACGCCGGCCAGGGCCAGGTCTCTTAACAGCCATTGCCGCCCCGGCCATCACGCCGGCCAGGGCCAGGTCGGAGCCCCGCTGAGTCCGCCACCAACTCAGGAACATATGTACGGCTAGCATCACATAGGCGCAGACCCCCAAGTCAACGTAAGTGACAGTGGTCATCCAGCCAAACAAGGGCGTGCTGATGATGACCACAGGGACCCACTTGGCGGCAGCTTTGCTCAGATGCCGGCGGGTCAGGACATAGGCGGCAGCAAGCGTCAGCAAGCCATAAGCGAAGTGTATCACCTTCGGGCCGGCTGGGCCGCCGAAGGCGAGGGCAGGCACGTACAGCATCTGAAGAGTGGCCGGAAAGTGGGAATGATGGTCATACCATAGGGGTCTGACGGCCTGCATACGCAAGTAGGTCGCGGGATAAACCAAATGCTGGGCCAGACCATCGTAGTCGTTGCTTGTGGGCCACAGCAGGGCAAAGGGTATCGTCGCGGCCAGCCAGATTACGAGTATCGCCAACGCCACCCTCGCCCGCCAC
>JALGTI010000113.1 GCA_029821455.1 Candidatus Zipacnadia bacterium
CCCCTCGAACTGCTCAGCCCACTCACGCAGCCAGCAGAAACCCTCGACGCTAATCCCACTGGACGCGCACAGCTTCCCGAAGGCAGTTCCCACCACCGCGCCGGTCAAATCGTCCTGTCTGACTAGACCACGTTCCTGAGCTTCATGGGCAGCCAGTCTGAGCTCAGCCGGCAGCTTGCCATTACCCTCACAGCCTCTTCGGAAGGCAGTAAAACTGCGCTGATAGGCGGCGGCCAGTCCCTGTCCGTTGCTAGTGGCGCACAGCGTGAGGACCTGCTGGAGCGGGTGCTGCCTGCCGAGCGCGGCCTGGAGAGGCGCAAATCCACTTCTGACATAGCGTTCCAACAGGGCACTGCGCATCAGGTCGCTGTCGGCCAGCAAGAGAGCGCGGCCAAACGCCTCACCGAACTGGATGCGCCCGGCGCGCCCGCCCATATTCTCAAAGTCGGCACAGCTTAGTGGAACCAGCGCCGGCCCCCCCTCCTGCGTGTCCTGCACCCACCGCTGGGAGTCAATAATGACATTGCGCGCCGGCAGGTTTACGCCCATCGCGAGGGTAGAGGTAGCACACAGCACGCCGATCTCCCCGGCCGCGAACGCCTCCTCAATTATCTGCCGCTCCGCAAACTGCATATCGGCGTTATGGAAGGCAACCCCGGCCGCCAGTAGCTCCCACAACTCCTTGCGCATAGCGGTGGGTTCCAGGTGAGCGAGGCGTTCCTGGGCGCGTTGGGCCGGCACCATCGCCGTGGTTTGGGCCACACGGTAGGCCAGTTGCTTGCTGCTGCGCTTGTCCCGCACGAATACAAGTGTAGGCTCGCCGGCCGAGGCGAAATGCGCTAGCAGTCGCAGCAGCGTTCTGCCGTTCTCGCCGGCCGTGGTCGGGAACTCCTCTTCAGCCTCCTGGCCGCTGTTATGTTCCTGGTAGTAAAACACACCGTCGCACAGTGCGCCCTTGCGCAGCTCCACAGGCCGCCGGTCACAGCGAACTGGCCGCGCCTCCAGCCACTCGGCCAACTCCTCAGCGTTAGGCAGTGTTGCCGACAGTCCCACAATCTGGGGGCAGGCAGCACGCAACTCAGACAAGACGACCTCCAGGCACGCGCCGCGCTCTGTATCGCCCAGAAGCTGCAGCTCATCGGCAATAACACAGCCCACTCCTGAGGCTAGCTGCGGAGAGTGCACCAGCAGCGAACGCAGCTTCTCTGGAACGCCGATGACGACATGGAAGTCCCTCCGCAGGATCGCCTTATCGCTGCTGCGGCGGTCGCGAGTAGCGATAAGGGTATGGATGCCCAGTGGCTCGTAGAGCTGTTGGAAGTGGAAGAACTTGGCTTCGGCTAGGGCTTTGGTCGGCACCAGATAGATGACTCGCCGGCCCTGCATCGCTGCCTGTACAGCCGCCATCTCGCCAACGAACGTCTTACCGGCGCCGGTTGGAGCGTCAACGACCACGCTTGAGCCTCCCAGCACTCCGCCCTGGCTCACCGCCAGTGCCTGCACAGGCAGCAGTTCCGGCCCATAGTGAGCCTCCCATGTTGACAGCAGGTCTTTGTGGACATTGAATGCTTCCAGAGATCGGATTCGCATAGCTCAGCCCCCTTGATTAGCCACTTATCAGTATAGCGAACATTTGTTCGATTGTCAAGGGGGGATCTCATCGAAGACACCCATAGAAGTCGCCCGGAGACGAGGGACGGCAGCAGCCACCTCTTATGCTCTGTGCGTGCCTGCGCTAAATCGCTTCTATCCAAATGGCAAAAGCGCCCAGAAATGCTCCCCAGGGGCCTCATAGCGGCGATTCCATGTAATGTAGAGCCCGATGCTTCAGGGACAATTTCTGCACACATCCGCAAGGGCTATTGCGCTTGACTTTTTGGCGATTTTTTGTTATGATTTAGTAGCTATAAATGGAGGTTCCAGGGGTTGGTGAAACGCCCTGACAGTCCCCCGCGTTGGCCCAGCGAACGGAGGTGTCAGACCGGTTATTGTCTCCCGCCGGAGGCGACCATCTAGGCGCAGTCTTCCTGACCTCACATAGCCGCCCTGGACAGTAAGCAGACTACGAATTCACAGAAGGAGCAGATACGCAGTATGGCTCGCAAAGAAGCCTACACCGCAGCACAGATTCGTGTACTGAAGAGCCTCGAGGCGGTACGACGCCGTCCCGCGATGTACATCGGTTCCACCGGGACGCGTGGCCTTCACCACATTGTCTATGAGGTAGTGGACAACAGCATTGATGAAGCCTTTATGGATGCCTGCGACCGCATCATGGTCACCATTCATCCCGGCGACATCATCGAGGTAGTAGACAACGGCCGGGGCATCCCAGTTGACAGGCATCCCACTGAGAAGCGCTCAGCCCTCGAGGTCGTGATGACCACCCTCCACGCTGGTGGCAAGTTCGACACCGGCAGCTACAAGGTGTCCGGTGGCCTCCACGGCGTCGGTGTCTCGTGCACCAATGCCCTCTCCGAGTGGCTGGAGGTAGAGGTGCGGCGTGATGGCAACAAGTACTTCCAGCGCTACGAACGGGGTATCCCCGCTGACAAAGTTAAGCAGAATGGCAAGTGCAAGGGCACTGGTACCACCACCAAGTTCAAGCCCGACCCCAACATCTTCCAGGAGACGGTGTTCGACTACGATATTTTCGCTAAGCGCCTGCGGGAGTTATCGTTCCTGTGTGCTGGGGTCAAGATAACCCTGCGCGACCGGCGGCCCGGCAAAGAGCGTGAGGAAGTCTTCCACAATAAGGGCGGCATCCGCGCCTATGTACAGTTCCTAAATGAGGGTAGAGATATCTTACACAAGCCCATTTACTTCCGCGACGAGCGCGAGGACATAGATGTGGAGATAGCGATCCAGTATAACGACAGCATCCACGACAATATCGTCTCCTATGCAAACTCCATCCACACCCAGGAGGGTGGCACGCACCTGTCGGGCTTCAAGACCGCCGTGACGCGCGCCCTCAATAGCTATGCATACTCCTCCGGGATGCGCAAGGAAAAGGAGCGCAAGTTCACCGGCGATGAGTGCCGCGAGGGGATGACGGCTGTCGTCAATGTCAAACTGGTCGAGCCTCAGTTCGAGGGGCAGACCAAGACCAAGCTGGGCAATAGCGAGGTCGAGGGCCTGGTCTATTCCATTGCCTACGAGGGCCTCACCGACTTCCTCCAGGAAAACCCTCGGATCGCCAAGCGCATCATCACCAATGCTGATATGTCGGCCCGGGCCAATGACGCCGCCCGCAAGGCCGCCGAGGCCACTCGCAAGACTGCCCTCAGTTCCGCTGGGATGCCGGGCAAGCTGGCCGATTGCTCGTCCCGCAATCCTGAGGAGTCCGAACTGTTTCTGGTGGAGGGCGACTCAGCCGGGGGCAATGCCAAGCAAGCCCGCGATGCGCGGCATCAGGCGGTGTTGCCGCTGCGTGGGGTTATCATCAATGTGGAGAAGAACCGGCTCGACAAGATCCTGGACAACGCCGAGATTCTGGCGATGGTGACTGCGCTCGGTGCCGGCATTTCTGTACCGACCAACAACGACAATGGCGATGGCAATGGCGACGCCGAGGCCTCCAGTAAGTTCGACCTGTCCAAGCTCCGCTATCACCGCATTATCATTATGGCTGACGCCGACGTGGATGGCTCCCACATTCGCACCTTGATCCTCACCTTCTTCTATCGCTATATGCAGGCGCTCATCCGCGAGGGCCACCTCTACATAGCCCAGCCGCCTCTATATCGCATCAAGGTTGGCCGCGATACATACTATGCCCAGGACGATGCTGAACTGCAGCGCAAGTTGGACGAGCTCGGCCGCCGCAAGGCCGATGTGGCCTACTTCAAGGGCCTCTCGGAGATGGATGCCAACGACCTGGCTGAGACCACAATGTCCCCTGAGAACCGCGTCTTGCGCCTGGTGACTCTGGAGGAGGCCGAGGACGCCGACCGCATCATCTCCATTCTGATGGGTGACAAGGTGGAGCCACGCCGCAATTTCATCGCTGAGCACGCCCGCCACGTCGAGAAGCTTGACCTGTGGGCCTAGCGCGGAGTGGCAGGGCCATTATAGTGGCTGTCTTCAATCGTCTACTTGTGAGCCTCTGTAGGGGCGTGATTTATCACGCCCACATACGCTACGACGCACAGGGCGCGATGAATCGCGCCCCTACTAAACCCTCATCACCCGTGCTGCCGTTCATAGAAACAGGAGTAACTAATGGCTGAAACCACAGCACAAAACGCAGGAGAAATCGAACCCATCTCTCTCTCCGAAGAGATGAGCACGTCGTATATGCAGTTCGCGATGAGCACCATCATCGCACGGGCACTGCCGGACGTACGCGACGGGCTGAAGCCCTCCCAGCGCCGCATCCTCACGGCAATGAACGATGATGGCCTCACGCCCGACCGGCCGCACTCCAAGTGCGCCGCCATCGTCGGCGAGACGATGAAGACCTACCATCCCCACGGCGACCTGGCTATCTACGACACGCTCGTGCGAATGGGCCAGGAGTTCAACGCCCGCTACCCGCTGGTTGATCCGCAGGGCAACTTCGGCTCCGTGGATGGCGACCCGCCCGGCGCGGCCCGCTACACCGAAGCCCGCCTCTCCCCGGTTGCCGTTGCGATGCTGGCAGACCTTGAGAAGGCCACAGTGGATTTCCAGCTTACCTACAATGAGCGCAACGAGGAGCCGAAAGTGTTACCGGCTGCCTTTCCGAACCTGCTGTGTAATGGCTCTTCCGGAATCGCCGTCGGCTATGCCACCAACATGCCACCCCACAATGTCGGCGAGGTGGTGGATGCGGCTGTCGCCCTGCTGGAAAAGCCAGACATTTCGACTAAGAGGCTTCTCAAGTATATGCCAGGCCCGGACTTCCCCACCGGCGGCCTGATCCTGGGTCTCAAGAGCATTCAGGAGTACTATGAGACCGGGCGCGGCTCGATAACGATGCAGGGCCGGGCAGTCATTGAGCCGATCGAGCGCGACCGCAATGCCATCCTCATCACTGAGTTGCCATATCAAGTTGGCAAGTCCGCGCTGCTGCAGCAGATCGCCAAGCTGACGCAACAGGACAAGCTGGCGGGCATCAGCGACCTGCGGGATGAATCCGACCGCAAGGGCATGCGTGTGGTCATCGAGCTCAAACGCGAGGCCAACCCGCAGGTAGTGCTCAACCAGTTATACAAGCGCACTAACCTCCGCACCACCTTCGGCGCAAACCTCCTGGCCCTGGTGCCGACGCCCGAAGGCAGCCTCGTGCCGCGCCTGTGCACCATCAAGGACCTGCTGTCCGAGTTCCTCAAGCACCGGCGCGAGGTGGTGACCCGGCGCACCCAGTGGCTGCTGGATCAGGCCGAGGCGCGTGCGCATATAGTAGAGGGTCTGCTCAAGGCCCTCGACATCATTGACGAGGTTATCGAGCTGATCCGGGGCAGTCAGAACCGCACCGCAGCTCGTCAGGGTCTGATGAGCGAGTTAGGCTTCAGCGAGCGGCAGGCTGAGGAAATCCTCAATATGCAACTCGGCCGCCTGACCCGGCTATCCCGCGAAGAGTTAGATGACGAGCATAAGGACCTCCAGAAGCGCATCAAGGAATACAACAAGATACTGGGCTCGGAGGATGAGAAGTCTGAAGTCATCAAGCAAGAATTGCGCGAGATCAAGCGCAAGCTGGGCGATGAGCGCAGGACCCGCATTCTTCCCGACGAGGCCGATGACATCAATATGGAGGACCTCATTGCCCAGGAGGATATGGTCGTCACCGTCACACATGATGGCTACATCAAGCGCCTGCCGCTGGATACCTACCGCGTGCAGCGCCGGGGCGGTCGCGGCATCCTGGCCCTCAGCAAGAAAGAAGAGGACACGGTTCGGGACCTGTTCGTGGCTACCACTCACCACCTGATCCTGTGCTTCACCAACACCGGTAGGATATACCGCGCCAGGGCCTATGAGGTGCCGATGGCCAGCCGTACGGCTCGCGGCACACCCGTCGTCAACATCGTCGCCCTGGAACCAGACGAGAGCATCACCGCAATGGTCCCGGTCGAGAGCTACGACATCGGCGGCTATCTGGTTATGGTCACCAAGCAGGGGATGGTGAAGAAGACCGCCTTAAGCGAATACGATACTCACTTCAAGACGAAGGGCATCATCGCCATCAACCTCAAGCGGGGCGACGAGCTGAAGTGGGTGCTGTGGACCGATGGCAACAAGGACATAATGCTGTGCACCAAGCTAGGCAAGGCCGTGCGCTTTGATGAGGCCCAGGTGCGGCCCACGGGACGCAACGCAGCGGGCGTTTGGGGCATCAAGCTGCGCAAGGGGGACGAGCTGGTCTCAGCAACCATCGTTGATAAGAAAGACAAACGCGACCTACTTGTGGTTGCCGAGAAGGGCCTAGGTAAGCGCACGCCGCTCTCCGAATACCGCCGCAAGGGGCGTAATATTCAGGGCGTAAGCACGCTGACGATCACGAAGAAAAACGGCAATGTCATCGGTGTGGTGGTGGTGGAGGATGACGACGAGGTGATGTGCATCACCTCCGAGGGAGTTCTCATTCGCCTGCCGGTTGCCAAGATCCGGCGCACGGGACGCGCGGCTCAGGGCGTGAAGGTTGCGACCCCGGATGAGGGCTCCACGGTTGTGGCAGTAACCAAGGTCATCCGCCACGCCGCCGAAGCGCCGGACGACACCTCGTAGGACAGGCATCCTTGGCCTTCGACAAGCTCAGGCCATGGTGAGCCTGTCGAACCATGCCTGTCCAGCTTTTCGCGTGGCGCAGGCGTCTCGCCTGTCAGGGCCTCACCCCCTCCCACCAAGATGTGGGTAAAGCATAGCCTTGCAGGAGAGGGGGAGGTCACTACAGCTTCACGAGCCACATAGGACCGGCCTTTCCTCCCTCCCTACTTGCCCTGAGCCCGCCCAAGGGTAGGAAGGGGGCCAGGGGGTAGGTTAGCCGTGCCTCCCCACCACACCCTTTGTTACGCGAAGCAGGGAACTCTCCCACCCTCCGCGAATACATCCCTAGCACGAAGGTTAGTTATTGTCAGCCATTGTTACCATTAGTAGCTTTGACGGAGGAGTTGGCCATGAGCAGCAAGTGCTATCGCAAGTTTGCTCCGGTAGTAGCTGTATTGTTGGCCATCGCGATAGAAGGAGTGAGCGCGTTGAGCGCAGACGAAACATCCGGCATGACCGCCCAGTTGCCGCAAATCACCACGACACTCGAGTTGGTAAGCGACAATGTAGCCAGCAACGTTATACACGGCTGGCAAACCAATCGCATCATCAAGTACGATGGTCTGCTGTACGCGAGCGGGGATGCCATCCAACCGAACGAGAGGGACTTCTGGGACCACAGTGGCATTTTCTTCCGGCGCAATCCTGCGGGCCAGTGGACTGAAGCAGGGCCCTTGCCGTACAACCCGTACACTATGTTAGTTGGCCCTGAAGGTCGTTTTTGGGCTGTCGCACCGTCAGCTTACAGCAATGCTCATGTCTACCACATGAGCAGGGCGCTGGACTTTGATAGCTTCCAAGAAGTACACAACGGCACTTGTTCATACCTGGGAGCTAGCGTCAGCCCCGAGGGCAACTTCCTAGTCCTTTACGCCGAGCGCACCGACTTCCAAATCAACGTTCCCAACGCAGTCATCGCGGCGTTCTACGACCAGCCGACAGGCCAGTGGTACACGAGCCGCCTGGTAACCCCGGAAGGCCGATACGGCTATGAGGGCATCATACTGCGGGGCCGCAAGGCGCTGGCTGTCCTCAACTCCGCGATTGCAGATGCGAAGGCAAATCCCACTCCTCCTCATTACAACTGGCGCCACGTCCGCCTGGCGCGCTGTGATGACCTGACCAAGGGCGAATGGATCAACCAGGGCTGGCTAATGTCCGAGTTTGGTTCTACCAGCCTTCAGGACCTAATGGTAGGCCCGGACGGTAACGCTTACCTGGCCTACGGCCACGTCGGAGGAAGCACATACGAAGAGGCGAGCAGCAAACCGTTCTTACACTATATCGCGCGCATCAGGGACGACCTGAGCGTGGAGACTTTTCCCACCGGGATAAGTGCCGCTGCCACCCGTATACTGGTGGACAGCAAGGGGGGCTGGCACCTTGTGGGCCACCCCAGCTCCGGCGGCAACCTGCACCTATGGGACCTCGACCCTGACGAAGGCTTCCAGGCTGTTACCGAGTACGAGCTTCCTGGCACCGACATTCTGGAGGGGTACGTCATCCACACGCTCCGGCCCGAGAGGTTCGGTGGTGAGGATGACGGAGATACGGTCCATCTACTAACCGCTCATTATATCGCCGCCAACGACGCAGAAGCCAAACACGCCGAGCTTTGGCACGCATACTTCCAGCTCCCAGTCGGTGACTGAAAGCATGAGTGCGTAACTTGCCCGCGCAGACGTCTCGCTTGCAGTCGTAGGACAGGCATCCATTCCTATCCATAGCTATCGTGGCGCAGGCTTCCAGGCTGCGAGGACTTGGGGCAAGCTGGAAGCTTGCCTCTACAAGAGAGGTTTAGTCGCGCAGCCCAGTTCCCCCTCCCTACTTGCCCTGAGCCTGCC
>JALGTI010000114.1 GCA_029821455.1 Candidatus Zipacnadia bacterium
GCGATGGCCCGGATGGCCGGCACTCTCAGCCTGCTGCTGCGTGAGGGCGTGGAGACTGGCCGCGCCCTGCGCCTGGCCGGGCAGGCTTCTGGTCACAGGGCGGTCAGTCTGGCGATGCGCCATGCCGAGGTCGCAGTCAACCAGGGTGGGCGACTAGCCGACGGGTTGCGTGAAACCAAGCTGCTGCCGGAGGCTTTCGTGTTCAGTCTAGGTGCAGCGGAGGCCAGCGGCGAGCTAGTGGACGAACTGAAGCGCTTGTCTGATGATTATATGCGGCGGGCCTCTATACTCGCCCGCACATGGGTGACTATCTCAGGGCCGGTGATCGTCATCATACTGGGCCTGATTGTTGGAGCCATCGGCTTTGCGCTGTTCTCGCCTTTGATTAGCATTATATCGGGTTTGTCACAATAGGTTGAAGGAGGCAGGCGATATGACAGGCGCGCCTGAGCAGGGAGACATACTAGCGGGTAGTGAATACGAACTGCATATTGCACCCCAGGGCCTGGCGCTAACCCGTGGTGGCGTCGTGCTTGCTGACCCGGCATTTCAGACAGCGACCTATGAAGAGATTGCCGGAGTAGAGGTGCCAGTCGGCAGGCGGCAGTTGCAGGTTAGGTTCTCCGGCGACCGGGCTGCCTGGACGATTGCCGGAGTGTCCCGCCCGGAGGCATTATGGGCCCAGACCACCATCGAGCAAGCTGTCCAACAGGCACAAATGCGCAAGCGCTCGGGATTCTCTGAGCGGCTGTCAGCCCAGCAGCTTTCCCAAAGCATTGACGAGTTAGCTACGTCGCCGGCTCCTGATCCGGTGGTGTTAGCTGACTTAATCCTGACCCAGGCGGTACAGCACCGTGCCACGGACGTGCACATGCAGCCGACAGGCGATGGCTATGCCCTGCGCTTCCGGATGGATGGTGAATTAGTTCAGGCTGGTCGCATCGCCGGGGGTGTTGGCGAGCGAGTAGTGGCGCGGATGAAAGTGATGGCCGGGATGAAGACCTACACTCGTAACATTGCCCAGAACGGCCGTCTGGTGCTGCCGGTTGAGCAGCGGACGGTGGACATTCGCCTTACCAGTCTGCCCACCGTCAGAGGCGAGAAGCTGACCGCCCGCCTATTCGACCCGGCAACTGCCCTGTTGGACCTCAAGGCGCTGGGGATGGAGGCCGGCGTTCTGGAGCGATACAAAAGAATAATCTCCCGGCCCCGTGGCTGCATCCTTCTGACTGGCCCGGCAGGTTCAGGTAAGACGACCACGATGTATGCCAGTCTCGAGCATATAAAGAGTGAGCCGGAGCCGCGCAGCATCTCGACAGTTGAGGAGCCGGTAGAGTTTGAGCTAGCAGATGTTGACCAGACCGAGGTGAATCGCGCCGTTGGCCTGGATTTTGCTAACTGCTTGCGTACCGTGCTGCGCCAGGACCCTCAGGTGATTATGGTGGGGGAGATACGCGACCCTGAAACCGCTGGAATCGCCGTACAGGCCGGCCTTACTGGCCACCTGGTGTTCAGCACGGTCCACGCTCCCAGCGCAGCGGGTGTTTTCGCCCGGCTGACCGAGATGGGCCTGGAGCCGTACCTGGTGGCCTCCAGTGTGACGGCAGTAGTGGCCCAGCGGCTGGTTCGCAAAGTCTGCCCAAGTTGCGCTGAGCCATATCATCCATCAGGTGGCGAACTGGACGCGGCCGGCCTGTCATCCGAGCAGGTGGTCGGTTGGGGCTTGAAGCGAGGAAGAGGCTGTGCCGCATGTGACCAGACCGGCTATGCAGGCCGAACTGGTGTGTTTGAGTTACTGCCAGTGACCCTGAAGCTGCGCGAAGCGATAATTGAGCGGCGTACCGTGCCCGAGATCGAGGGGCTGGTCACCGCCGAGGGCATTGAGAGCCTGTGGCAGGCAGGCCTGGAGAAAGTGCGCAGCGGCGTCACCACTCTATCAGAATTGATGAGCGTCCTGGGCGGACCGGAAGTGTGAGCGATGCGCCGACTAATGCTTGTTGGCCGAATTCTGTGCTGGGTACTGGGGACGCTGGCAATCGTCGCCGCGTTGCTGTGGACCACAGCTTTCGGGGGCGCCGGTGCCGGGAACGTCATACTGACAATCGGTATCTTGCAGCTTGGTGTTGCACTCTGGCTGGTGCCGAGAGATGTTATTAGACCACGGTATATTGACCCGGCGATGTTGGAGCCACGGCGGCCGCCGCGCAGAGCAAGCGGAGGAGCTACGCTGCTGTCCACCATCGTCGCGATGGCGATTATCGCCCTGTGCTTGACGATGGTGTTGCAGGCCTACATTCACGGAAGCCGATTCGTTGCTCTCCAAGCGCGACGAATTCAGGCTACTGCCATCTGTCAGGCACAAATAGAACTGGCCCGGGCACGAGGCTATGCGGCCCTGCCAGCCCCAGGACAGCATACATTCCGGGCCGGTGATGAGGTGGCTACGGTCGGCGGCCTCATTGTAGAGCGGGGGCCAATCGCCGGCAGCAAGCAGGTGACGGCGCGGGTTAGCTGGCCGGCTAATGAGCGGCTGCCGGCCGGCCAGGTTGAACTTATCACCATAATGGCAGCCAGGGGGATCAGCCCATGAGGCGCGGGCAGACGCTGTTGGAACTGGTGGTATCCCTGGCAATCCTGGCCATAGTTGTGGCCGTTTCTTTGCGGCTCGTCTTCATTTCTGACCGTGCCCTGGGCCAGGAGAGTGACCGGGTGGCATCTGTCGGTGGCCAGGCGCAACTCCTCGAGGATTTGGGCCGTGACCTGCGGACGGCCCGTTCGGCGGTAAGCGCGGGAGGGCGGCTGCATATTATCAGCTCGCACAGCGTCATCTACCAGTGGTCTGGCGAGAAGCGCGCAACTGTAAGGCGTGTCATCGGCCAGCCGAATACGGTCCGCCACTATCCGGGAGTGCAGACGGACTTCGCTGTGCGAGGGAAGTTTGTGGAGGCGAGTATCCGTAGCGATGCTGGGACACTGCGAACCGGCTTCTGTATGCGCAACTGAAGCTTCTCACGTGGGGCAGGCATCCTGCCTGCCAAATATCGCCGAGAATGCGCAAGTGAGATCGAGATGCAAATGTTGCTATGCGTCCGTCACAGACAACAAGGCGTCATTGCGCTGACCTTCGCCCTAGCAATGCTGCTGCTGCTGTTTGCAGGCACTCTCGCCTTCCTGTTGACCATCACGGCCGGCGGCCTCAGGGTCGAGAACAGCCACAACTATGCGCAGGCGCTCTATGCAGCTGAGGCGGGCATTGACATCGCCCTGCAGAGGGGCCATCCGGGTAGCTTCACCGGCCAGGTCGGTCGCGGGCGCTATGCTGTGCGGGTGCGCGGGCGGCAGATAACCGCTGTGGGGCAGGTCGAGCGGCCCGCGGGCGTGCCGATCCGGTGTGCGGTGGTGGTACGGTCCGCAGGCCGTGGCATCGTGCGGGGCAGTTGGCGGCAGGTGCCACCGGCCCGCGAGACAGATTTGATTGCCCTGCTGAGGCCGCCGGCTGCTGAAGGGAGTGACTAGGCACAGATGAACAGACGCGGCTTCACCTTCATCGAGTTGGTGACAGTCTGGGGGATAATAGCAATTCTGGCAGCGATACTGTTTCCCGTTTTTGCACGCGCCCAGGAGAAGGCCCGGCAGACGAGTTGTCTGTCAAACCTCCAGAACATCGGGGCGGCGCTGAAGATGTATGCCTACGACAATTATGGCCACCTGCCGCCAACTGACAACGACCTGTGGCCGCTGCTGCCCAATTACCTGCCTGAGGCAGACATCCTCATCTGTCCCACCGGGCGGGACTATCGGGTCATCCCGTATCCACCTTATCCGCCGAGTAATGCGGGCCTCGTCTGCGATTATGTCTATCGGGGCGGCTTCTGCGACGACGACCTGCCCACTAACATAATCGCTGGCGATGACCTAGCGGACCTGCACAACGGCGGCGCTAACTACCTGTGGCTGAGCGGGAGATGCAAGTGGATGACTAGTAAAGGCCGGAGAACATATGCCGGCCAGTATGTGCCGCCAGCACTGCCTGAAGGCTTTGAGGAGCTGCAGGAGCTGCGCAAAGCCAAGACAGGGCGAACCGGCAGCGAGAGTCCCGCGCCCCCATCGGGAGGCCGGCTATGAGGCAACGTGGTTTCACATTGGTTGAGTTGCTTTGTGTTGTTGCCATCATTGCGATCCTGGCGGCGATACTGTTCCCCGTGTTCGCCAGGGCACGGGAGAAGGCACGCACACAGTCCTGCCTGATGAACCTGACCAACATCGGCCTGGCCCTGCGCTGCTATGCTATGGATAACGACGGCTACTACCCGCCAACCGAAGACGATTTGCTGCCCTTGGTGCCCAACTACATCGCTATGGACGAGGCATTTTCTTGTCCCACATACAGGAGCGAGATACCGATGGGCGCGCCGGCCAACGAGGAAATCTGGCATCCGCCGGTGCCTGAGGCCCCATCACCGCCACCACCGCCTCCCCCAGAGGGGCCACCGGGGCCTGGCGGGCCAGGAGGACCACCTCCGGGGCCGATGCCCGGAGGACCGGGTGGGCCAGGGCCGCCGGGGATGGGCGGGCCGTGGACAGGGCCAGGAATCGTTCCTTCCGGGCCATATCCGGAGGGTACCGTATTCACCTCCTACTACTATCGGGCTGGGCGCAAGCATAACGAGGCACCGTTGGGAGCGCTGTGCGCCGACCACGGGCCACATCACAATGGCGGCGCCAATGTGCTGTTCTCTGATGGGAATGTTAAGTGGCTTCACGAAGGCCAATGGCGCGAGTTAGGCTTCAGGACGCTCGAAGAGATAAGCGCGGAGCGGCATCCTCAGCCGCAGCCGCCGCCTCGAATGCCGCCGGGAGCGCCACCTCCTCCGCCTGGAGGTGGTCCCCGATGACCCGGCGTGGCTTCACCGCCGAGGAACTTACTGTGGTGATGCTGCTGATTGCGGTCGCGGTTTTGGTAGTGGCTGTGGGTGCGGGGCGTGTAGCAACGGCGACGGCTCGCTCCGCATCGTGTATGAGCAACGTGAAACAGATTGGAACAGCGATGCGGATGTACGCGACCGATAACAGCGGGCGAATGCCGCCCGGCCCCAGAGAATTCGCCGGCATCTATGAGTACGTAAAGAATGTGCAGCTACTCCAATGCCCTGAGGACGATGATCCTGAGCCTGCAGGGGATGCCGGTTTTGGTCTAGTAGCACCTTCCCCCTGGGAGCCTGCACAATACGTGGAGCTTAAGTCCAGCTACATAATGAATCCTGAGGTGCAGACAGACGGCATCCCCTCGACCATCATGGTGGGCGATGATGCTCCCGACAGGCATCCTGGCCCCCGCTGGGTCGGTGCGCGACTGGATGGCGCGGCCTTCCTCTGGCGTGCGGATGAATGGGAACAAAAGCTTGGATGGGTGATGAGCGATGACAAAAGCAAGCGCGAATAAGGGTTTCACATTGATTGAGTTGTTGGTGGTGATAGCGATCATAGCAATCCTGTCGGCGTGCCTGATGCCGGCGCTGTCGTCAGCCACCGACCGGGCGCGGGTGACCCAGTGCCGCTCTAACCTCACCCACATTGCCATCGGCCTGCGGATGTACTTCAATGACCAGGGAGCATATCCTGACGAATTGCAGAGGCTGACCGAGGCTGGTTTCATTACTGACGACTCCATCCTGCTGTGCACCAAGACCGGGGTGCCGTATTATTACAGCCAGCCGACCCCGGACACGCCGATTGATGAGCTTATTATAGCCTGCGTTGCGCCCGACACACCCCAGGGCCAGCGCCCTCACTCGTACCGCAACTCGTTCGTTGGCCTTCAGAAGGGCGGCAAGCTGCTGGAAGTCGGCAGGTAGCGGGCCAGCGCCGAACACAACGCGCCCCAAAATGGAATGGCTCAGGCAAGCTGCCTGAGCCATTCTGGTCACATACTCCTATCTGTGTACCAGCATTCTCAACAAATCAGGCAGCTTGGCACAGGAAAAAGCGCACGGTTGTGGAATACAACGATGCTCGGCACCACCAAGCGTCTTGCTCTGCTGCACATTGGAGCGTGAAGGATAATGGCACAAGACGAAAAGCTTGACGAACTACGTGGCGAGGCCGGACGCATCAGGCTTGGCGTGATCGGCTGCGGACGCTGGGGGCCGAACTATGTTCGGAACTTCTCAGAGATGACTGACAGCCAGGTCATCGCTTGCGCTGACCCCAGTGACAGCGCGCTGACGCGAATGCGAGAGCGCTTCCCCGGCGTGCGCGGTTATGCTGACTATCGAGAGATGATCGGTTCGGATGAATGTGATGCCGTGGTGGTGGTCACGCCGGCCAGCACGCATCGGGAAATTGCCCAGGCATGCTTGCAGGCCGGCAAGCATGTCTTGGTCGAAAAGCCGCTGGCAAGTACCGCCGAGGACGCTGTGGCGCTTATGGAATGCGAGCGCGCGCCGGAGCAGATACTGATGGTGGGTCACATCTTCCGCTTCAACAGCGCTGTCAATCGCGCCCGTGAACTGGTGTATGACGGAACGCTCGGGCAAGTTCGCTATCTACATTTCATTCGCACGAATCTGGGGCCGGTTCGCAAGGACGTGTCGGTGCTGTGGGACCTTGCCCCACACGACGTATCTATGGCCTTGTATCTTCTCAACGCAACTCCGCGAACGGTCTCTGCAACCACGCAAGCTTACTTGAAAACCAAGGGCGATGTGGGGGTCATCAGCCTTACCTTTGGGGATGGATGTCTCGCCACGATCTTCGTCAGTTGGATAGACCCACGCAAGCAGCGGCGAATGGATATTGTTGGCTCTCGTGCAACGCTTCAGTTCGATGATATGAATCTGTCCGAGCCGCTGCGCATCTGCCACGCAGCCCTACACGAAGAGCCGTCATACGACACGTTTGGTGAGTTTCAATTGATAGCACACTCAAGCAATGTTATCATTCCCACCATCGAAAGCCGTGAGCCATTGAAGGTACAGTGCGAGCATTTCCTGCAGTGCATTCGAAGCGGCAAGCAGCCGACTGCCGACGTGGAAGACGGGGTGCGGGTGTGCCAGATTCTGGCAGCGGCTGAGCAATCGGCGGCCAACGGTGGCGCGCCTGTTGAAATCCAGAATGAAGGCAGCCTGAGCGTTTGAATGATCCGGATGCTGGCGCTGCAGAGTCAGCCTGCCCGGGCAGGCGGCTGCAAAAGCAAAGTGGCATGGTACGCGACCAGGTAAGCAAGACAAAGCAGTATGCAGGCTTGTTGGTGGCGCTTACCACGGTTGTAGTCTGCCTGTGGCTCGTCTTCCGCGACATAGACTGGGAAACAGCGATCGCAGCAACCCGCAGAGCGGACATTGGCTTGCTCGCGCTTTCCGCTCTGGTAGGTCTGGCAAGCTTCAGCCTTCGTGCCCTGCGTTGGCAGTTGATGCTGGCTCCGGTCAAGCGCATCGGACACTTCAAGGCGTACGGGCCCCTGATTATCGGTTTCTTTGCCAATGCGGTATTGCCAGCACGCGCCGGGGAAGTTGTACGAGCGCACGTGTTGGGCAGACAGGAGGGCATCAGTCGCGTCACGGCACTCACCAGCATTGTTGTCGAGCGGTTGCTTGACGCCGCAGTGCTGCTTGTAGTGGCCGTTATCGCCATTTCTGGACAAAGCCTGGGCAGCTCTGTACAAGGGCGCGTGCAGCGAATTGCGATTGTGGTAGTCGTGCTACTAGGCGTGGCTGTACTGGCGGTGATGTTCCGGCGCCAGTTGGGCTGGGCAGTCAACACCTTGCTGGATCGGCTCCCGGCCGGTTTCCAGCAGCGAGTTCGCGATCTTCTTCATCACATTGGGCAGGGGCTGAGTTTCTTTGCACGGTCCGGGCGCGTTGGCGCCGTGATCACTCTGTCTATTGGTGTCTGGGCTGTGGTCCTCTTGTCCGTGTGGCTGGCGTCGGCTGGGATGCATCTTGACCTTGGCTTCTCAGGTGCCGCGTTGGTCCTAGCCGCAACAGCCGTGGGAATGGTTGTGACCGTAGCACCGGGAGGGATGGGAACATTCGAGTTGGCTGTTACCGCTGCGCTGCAGCTTGTGCAGGTGCCCTGGGATGTGGCAGCGATCTATTCAGTAATCCTGCACGTATTGCAAGTCGTCCCGGTGATGATAGTCGGCGCCATCACGGCGGCTCAGACGCGCTGGTGGGAACTTCGCATCCGCTGAGTAGCCGCCAGCGACTGTGAGGTAGCAAGGAACGAGGGATCAGTCAGATGACAGTTATTGATCCAAGCGCTCAAATCGGCAAGCGAGTGGAGATGGGCGAGAACGTTGTCATCTACGCCAACGTGACAGTGGGCGATGACGTAACACTGGGCAATGGAGTTGTCCTCCGTGAAGGAACCTGGCTTGGCGATGGCATTACGGTGTTCGACAACACGGTGCTGGGGCGAATGCCGCAAGGCACCGGTGGCATGACACGCCAGCCGCGAACCGATCTCCCGCCGCTCAGCATCGGTGGTGGCAGTGTGGTCGGGGCTTGCGCGGCCCTGTATGCTGGCACACAGATCGGTGAGAACGTGCTGATTGGTGATATCGCGTCCATTCGGGAAGAGTGTGAAGCCAACTCAATCATTGCGCGGGGTGTCACCGTCAACTATGACACGAAGATCGGACAGCACGTAAAGATCATGGACAACACGCACATTACCGGGAACATGATCATCGAAGACAATGTCTTCATCAGCGTCCTGGTGGCAACGACCAATGACAACACGATGGACAGGGCCCCGAGTGAAGATGCCCACTACCAGGGGCCGATAATCCGCCTTGGCGCGAGCGTGGGTGCAATGGCTTCCATCTTGCCGGGCGTGGAGATAGGTGAGTATGCTGTTGTCGGTAGCGGCTCAGTTGTAACGCACGATGTGCCGGCGCGCAAGGTTGTGCTCGGTGTCCCCGCCCGTGTCGTCAAGGACGTTCCGGCCGAGTGGATACCAGAAGATGCACGATAGGTACATCGGCTGGTCAGCGACTTTCCGGAGAAAAAGCAGGAGAGCCTGGTGAGTAATAGACAAACGGACCTCGCAGCGCATCGGTGGCCCCGAACGATGGTGTGCGTCTGCGCCTACAATGAGGGCGAGAAGCTCCACGCCACGCTCAGTCGTTTCCCCTCGGATCGGGAGTATGATGTCGTCGTAGTGGACGACGGGTCAAGTGACGGGTCTACACAGGGGGTCGAGGAGCAGTACAGGGTGACGCTGCTGCGCCATGAAGTCAACCTTGGTGTTGGGCGTGCTCTGAAAAGCGGCTTGGAGCACTTCCTGGAACAAGGGTACGAAGTGTTCATTCCCTTCGCCGGTAACAACAAAGATGAGCCACTTGAAATCCCGAGGCTTGTCGAGCCGATTGCGGAGGGGGAGGCCGACTTCGTGCAGGGCTCGCGCTTCCTGTCGGGCGCGTCACACAGTAATATGCCGCTGTACCGGGTACTTGCCACCCGGCTGCATCCGCTCTTGATGTCCCTTGTAGTTGGGAAGTGGCTGACCGAAAGCACGAATGGCTTCCGCGCGATTCATCGTAGGATACTGGACGATCCGCGCATTGACTGGCGGCAGGAGTGGCTGGACAAGTACGAACTTGAGCCATACCTGCTGTACAAGGCGATAACGCTCGGCTACAGGCACATGGAAGTGCCGTGCACGAAGGTCTATCCCCCCAGGCAGCAGGGGCAGACAAAGATGAAGGCGTTTACAGGGTGGTGGAGTATCCTGCGGCCTATCGTGCTGCTTGCACTGAGACTGAAGAGGTAATGCGATATGGATGTCCCCTTTGTTGATCTGCGACGGCTGCACAGTGCAATGGCCGACGAACTGACGGAAGCCTGGCGGGCCGTGGCAGAGCGTGGCGACTTCATTCTTGGTGAAGATGTCGAGCTGTTTGAGAGTGAGTTCGCCGCCTACTGCGAGACGGAGCACTGTGTGGGACTTGACACAGGAACCTCGGCGCTGGAGCTGTGCCTGCGTGCCTGGGGGATTGGCCCCGGCGACGAGGTCATCACAGCGCCGAATTCTTTCATCGCCACGGCCTCGGCCATCGTCTTCACCGGTGCCACGCCTGTCTTCGTGGATATCGAGCCGGAGACCTACACAATTGATGTGAGCAAACTTGAGGCCGCCATCACCACGCGCACGCGGGCAATCATCCCTGTGCATCTCTACGGTCATCCGGCCGATATGGATCCGATCCTCGAGATTGCCCAGCGACACGGCCTGAATGTACTGGAAGATGCGTGCCAGGCGCACGGCGCGCGCTATAAGGGTTCGCGCGTTGGTTCACTGGGCGATGCTGCCGCCTTCAGCTTCTATCCGGCCAAGAACCTGGGGGGATTTGGCGACGGAGGCGCGCTTACGACCGACGATCCTGAACTGGCCGAGCAGTTGCGAATGCTGCGCAACTATGGCCAGCGTGCTAAGTATGACCACCAATTCCTGGCCTATAACAGGCGGCTTGATACCGTGCAAGCGGCGATATTACGGGTCAAGCTCTGCTACCTGGACGAACATAATAGATCCCGTCAGGAGGCGGCTGGACTATACAAGCGTCTCCTGTCCGACTGTGAGAGCATTGTACTACCCACCACCCGCGACTGGGCTGAGCACGTCTATCACCTATTCATCATTCGTCATCCCCAGCGAGATCATCTGCAGGCGTGGCTGTCAGAGCAGGGAATTGCGACCGGCCTGCACTATCCCACCCCCATTCACCTGCAGCCTGCATATCACTACCTGCGGCTTTCACGAGGTTCGTACCCCGTTGCTGAAGCGGTTGCCGATGAAATCCTTTCGCTGCCGATGTTCGCTATGATGAGTGCGGATGAAGTCGAATATGTCGCTGAAGTGATTGGGAACCATGGGCAAGATTGCTAGGTTGAGTAAGCCAGAGGCCATGCCCTCAACTCATCGGCCTTATTGGGAGGCGAATATGAATACAAGGAGACGGCTTCTGTACGTGACGTGTGTTATGGTGGCGTGTGTATCTGTCAGCGACGCGTCGGGCCGGGATGCGATCAAATGGGCCCGTGAAGGGCTGCCCTCTGACATGCGCCCGCCTGACATCTGCATCCTTCCAACGCCTCGGAAGATGCTATCCCTGGGCCGGCGCATTCCTCTGGGCACCAGCGGCAACCCCAGTTGCGCTATTGTGGCCCCCAACGCGCAAAACCCGGTTATCGCTAACGCGACGGAAACTCTCGCCAGCGCGATAAGCTCCGCTGTGGGGGCAGAGGTGCCGGTAGTCACAGATGACCAGCCCGCGCCCATGGCAATCGCATTGATTGTCCTGGCCACACCGCAGTCTGAGGGCCTGGGTCACGACGTGATGCGCTATCTCGGGGCCGGTGTGTCGGCGAGAAGCCCTGGGCCACAAGGCTACGTCATTCGTCCGGGCAAATACGGTGATCGCCTTGTGTTGCTATTGGCAGGAAGTGACGATGTAGGCCTGTTGTATGCGGTTTACACTGCCATTCAACTCATTAGGAGCGAGGGCCCGGATGTGTGGATGGATGCCGAGGGCCCGGATGTGTGGATGGATGCCGTCAAGATCCGCGATTGGCCCGCTATTCGTCATCGTGTCTTTGTCTCCGGCTTCTGCAGCTCCCAGAAAGCGGAGAGCCGAAAGTGGTACTATGACCTCTATGGGCAAGCGAAGGTAAACGGGTCCCACAACAGTGGCGGCTACTTCAAAGACTATGCCAACGCCCGCGGGATCAAGCTGTGGGGCGGACTATATATTATGAGTAAAATCCCAGACCCCGACGACGCCCACAGTGGCGGGATCGGCAGGAACTGCTGGACTGATCCCGGCATCCAGCAGACGTGGCTTGATAACCTGAGCAATTGCGCTGCTCCCAAATTGGATGTAGTTGATACCCATGACAATACCGACGCTGGCTGGTATCGCAAGTACATTGTCAAGTTCTGGCAGAACCGCTGCAGCGAGTGCAAGAAGAAG